>CAIXXI010000453.1 GCA_903923345.1 uncultured Burkholderiales bacterium
GAGGATCGAACAGCGGTGACAGCCTGGGTCTGCCCATCGCCCGATTATGCGCACGAGACCGCGACCTGCAGATGTCGCGCGCGCATCAGCCCGCATCAGGATCAATTCTCGCAGCGGGCTGAGACCGTGTCAGCCGCAGCCTGGCTGGATTTATCGGTGAGCCAGTGACGACAGCGTGGGCAGTGACGAATCGATCGAGGCGGCGGCGGCATCCAGCTCATCGAGGGTGCCCAGGTCCACCGGCAGGCCGGTGGCGCGCTCGGCGCGGGCGCGGCGCTCCGGGTCGCCTGGCATCATGATGCGGTCGGTCGCGCCTGACAGCGGCGCGCTTTGCACCCATTCGGTAAAAGCACGGGCCTCCTGCGCAAAGCGCTCAGCGGCACCGATCCGGTCTGGATCGAAGACGATCGCGAACATGTTGTTCCAGATCGCAAATTGCATCGTGCGGTTGGCCGGCTGCGCGGTTTCACCGCCGGTGAGCGCAGCGCCGAGAAGCTCGCAGACCATCGCCAGCGCATGGCCCTTGTGGGCCGCCGCCGTCTGCAGTGCGCCATGCGGCCCTGCGGCCGGCTCGAACATCACCGAGGGATCGCGCGTCGGCTTGCCCTGTGCGTCGATCAGGCTGCCCTCAGGCACCTGCGAACTCGGATCGGATTTCTGCTTGTTGTACGCCACACGCACCTTGCCATGGGCAATCGCGCTGGTGGCGAAATCGAGCACGATCGGCTCGGCGCCGGGGCGAGGGATGCCCACGGTGAAGGGGTTGGTCAGGAACCGTGCGGCTGCGCCACCATAGGGCGCGACCATCGGGATGGTCGAGACTGCATTGGTGAAATGCACCGACGCGAATCCGGCTGCGATCGCCTGCTCGGCCCAGTGTCCGACCCGACCGAGGTGGTGTGAATTGCGCAGTCCCATCACGCACACGCCGTGGGTGCGGGCCCGCTCGATGGCAATCTCCATCGCCTGATGCGTCACCGACTGGCCCATGCCGCGTCGCGCATCGATGGTGATCAGCGGGCCGTTGTCGAGCACCACTTCAACCGTCTGATTGAGTTTGAGTTCACCTGCCAGGTGCGACTTCACATAGCGCGGCGCCATGCCGATGCCGTGAGAGTCATGGCCTGCCAGGTTGGCACCGACCAGATGGTCTGCGGTCAGGCGCGCCTCGCGCTCGCTCGACCCGGCCCGCTGCCACAGCGCGACCATCCAGCCATGAACCGCATCGGGATGAATGAATTTTTCGGCCATTTGAGCGTCTCCGCGTGAGTGTGTTTGCAGCAATGGTAACGCGATCGTCCGCTATGCTCTGGGCGATGGACCTCTCCAATCTGTTCGATTTCAGGCTCGAATTGCTGGGCCCGACGATTCATCAGCTGATCCGCGAGCTCGCCACCCCCCAGGGCTGGTGGGCCGCCGCTGCCCTGGTGGCCTGCGTGCTGCTGGCCATGCAACTGGCGTCTTCGCTCACGAACCGCGTTGGGGCGGGCGGCCGGCATACGCTGCTGCTGACCTGGATCGATCGGATCGGCTGGCCTTTGATTGCCTTGATGCTGGTCGTGGTGGCCAAGACCGTGCTCTCGCGTTTCATGCCGGTGACGATGCTGGCCGTCGCGCGCGAACTGCTTGTGCCGCTGGTGGCGATTCGCACCCTCTTGCTGGCCTTGCGCCAGACCTTCCCCACCGCGACCTGGCTGGCATCGCTGGAGCGCACCATTGCCCCGGTCATCTGGTCGATTGCTGCGCTGCATGTCCTCGACTTGCTGCCGATGCTGCTCGAGACACTCGAGTCGATTGCTATTCCCCTGGGCAAATCGAAGCTGTCGCTGCTGCAGGTGATCACCGGCCTCATCACGCTGGCTTTTGCCGGCCTGATTGCGCTGTGGATCAGCAGCGCGCTCGATGCCCGACTGGCCCTGGCTGACGCCATTCCGCAAGGCGCCCGCGCGGTGATCTCCCGCATCTCCAAGCCGCTGCTGACCCTGATCGCCTTGCTGATCGCGCTGCCGATCGTCGGCATCGACCTCACCGTTCTGTCGGTCTTCGGTGGCGCACTGGGCGTCGGCCTGGGCTTTGGCATGCAGAAGATCGTGGCCAACTACATCTCGGGCTTCATCATCCTGCTCGACCACTCGATCGAGCCCGGGCGCCTGATCCGTGTCGATCGCTATCGCGGCATCGTGTCCGAGATTCGCACCCGCTACACGGTGATCAAGGGTCTGGATGGCGTGGATGCGATCGTGCCCAATGAAATGCTGGTCAACTCGGTGGTCGAGAGCGAGACCTTCACCGACTCAACGACGCGGGTGGCACTGCAGATCGGCGTGGGTTATCAGAGCGATGTCGAGCAGGCCATGCAGATCCTGATCGATGCCGCGGCCGCTCAGCCACGGGTCATAAAAACGCCTGCGCCGCGCGCTTTTCTGGTCGCCTTTGCCGATTCTGCGATCACGCTCGAAGTGGGCTTCTGGGTGAAGGACCCGGAGATCGGCACGCTCGCGCTGCGCTCGGACATCAACCTCGAGGTCTTGCGACGCCTGCGGGCGGCAGGAATCGACATTCCCTTCCCGCAGCGTGAAGTGACGATTCGGCAACCGGCGCCATCCGTCACATCCCCTGCGGGCTGACGGATGCGCCGGCGCTGACGCGTCAGACCAGCTTCACCTTCAACGAACCCACTCCGTCGACACGGCCTTCCATCAGGTCGCCTTTGACCACGGCGCCCACACCTTCCGGTGTGCCGGTGAAGATCAGGTCGCCCGGCTCGAGGCGCCAGAACATCGTCAGGTGCTCGATGCTTTCAGCGATGTTCCAGATGAGTTTGCTGGTCGTGCTCGACTGCTTCACCGCGCCATTGACCTTGAGTTCGATGGTCGCTGCGCTGGGGTTGCCGGCCTGGGCTGCCGGGATGATCGGGCCGATCGGGGCCGAATGGTCGAAGCCCTTGCCGATCTCCCAGGGCCGTCCCTGCTTCTTGGCCTCGTTTTGCAGGTCGCGGCGGGTCATGTCCAGGCCCACTGCATAGCCCCAGACATGCTTCATCGCATCGGCGGCCTTGATGTTGGCGCCACCGGTGCCGATCGCGACCACCAGTTCCATTTCATAGTGCAGATTGGAGGTGCCGGGCGGATAAGGCATTTCGCCGGTCTGGCCCTCGGCCACATGGACGATCGCGTCAGCCGGCTTGAGGAAGAAGAAGGGCGGCTCACGGCCAGTAAATCCCATCTCTTTTGCGTGTTCCTCGTAGTTTCGACCGACGCAGTAGATGCGGCGCACGGGCCAGTTGCCGCCGCCGGTGACAGGGATCGAAACAGGGTTGGGTTGGGCAACAACGAAAGTCACTTCAGGCTCCTTGCAGTCAGACTTATTCCGAGTCCGGAACGAATTTCAACGACACACCGTTGTTGCAAAAGCGCAGTCCGGTCGGTGCCGGGCCGTCTTCGAAAATATGGCCGTGATGGCCGCCGCAGCGCGTGCAGTGGTATTCGGTGCGGGGCCTGAGCAGCTTGTGATCGGTGCTGGTCTCAAACACACCCGGCAGGCTGGTGAAGAAGCTCGGCCAGCCGCTGCCGCTTTCGTACTTCATGTCACTGCGAAACAGCGACATGCCGCAGCCGGCGCACACAAAGGTGCCCTTTCGATGCTCGTCATTCAGCGGGCTCGAGCCGGCGTATTCGGTGCCTTCATGACGAAGCACCTGGTAGGCGTCGCGTGGCAGCAGCGCGCGCCATTCCTCATCGGTCTTTTCGATTTTGTCGCTCATTTCGCGTTTCGTTTGAGGGTTGCGAATTCAATGACCTGACGCGCAACCAGCGCGCAGGCTTCGAGTACCGCCGGGTCGGCCGGCTGGCCGTCGCCGCCGAAGGGGCGCTCGCGGGCGTTGATGGTGGCGGCGAAGGGCGTGGGCCAACCCCGCAGCGAATGGACGATCGAGCGCAGCGACGCCAGCGTGGAGCCCATCGCCTGCGGCCCGTCGGCGCACACGATGCAGCCGATGGCCATGCCATCGAAGTACGGTGATGCGTCCTGGCGCATGTCTTCGGTGAAGTCGATGGCGTTCTTGACCAGACCCGAAATGCCGCCGTGATAAGCCGGTGTGGCAATCAGCACGCCATCGGCGCGTCGCAGCGCGGCCAGCATGGCCACAGCTTCCGGGCTGCGTTCCGGGCGGGACGGGTCGTAGGGCTCGAGCGGCAGGGCACCTGCACCAAAAAGCTGGATCTCACAGCCGGCCGCCGCGGCCGCATCGAGCGCCGCTGACAGGGCTCTTTCCGAAGTGGAGCCTGCCCGGGTGGTACCGCCGAGGCCGACGATGAAAAGGGGTTCGGGCATCGTCGATCCTGTTCGTTGGGCGCGTGTCGAAAGACGGCGATCCTAGCACGGGCGATGGCACCATCCCTCGGCTGCGCGCGCGCTCAAGACCCGTCTGTGCCCGCTCTAATCCGGCATTCGACAGATGGACTGCCAGTCATCATCTGTCTGGAAAATGCCTTGCATTGCCGACTCCCAAAACCTCGAACCACCATGACCGCTGCCTTCGCCTTTCATCGAATCTGCGCATCCATCGATCGGGCAGCCCTGTGCCGAATCGGGCTGGCTGCAACCCTCGCCCTGCTGCTGAGTGCCTGTGCGACGCCTGCGCCGATCGTCTTTGTGCATGGCAACGGCGACAGCGCCTCGAATTGGCTGACCACCGTCTGGCGCTTTGAATCCAATGGCTGGCCGCGTGAACGGCTGCATGCCATCGATGCGCCCAACCCGCTGGCTCGAGACGACGATGCGGTGGCGCAGCCGGATCGCAGCTCTGCCGCCGAGCAGGCCGCGTATCTGTCCAGCGAGATTGATGCGGTGCTCGCGCGCACCGGCGCGAGTCAGGTGGTGCTGGTTGGCAACTCGCGCGGCGGCAATGCGATTCGCAGCTATGTGCAAGACGTGGGCGCTGCCAAGGTGTCGCACGCAATACTCGGGGGCACGCCCAACCATGGCGTGTGGGCGCGCGCTGATTTCCGGCCCGGCAATGAATTCAATGGCACAGGA
>CAIXXI010000454.1 GCA_903923345.1 uncultured Burkholderiales bacterium
GACAGGCCCGATCACTGATCGGGCCACCGCCGTCACGGCAAGAGTTCCCTTCTGCGTTTCGATCGAACCGGAACCGACCGCTCGGTGCATCGGTACCGGATGAGCACGCGTTATAGTCCAGCGGCTAGCCCCCAACAACCCCCACTGGAGACAAGACCATGCTCTACGAAATGCGTGTCTACCACTGCATGCCCGGCCGCCTGCCCGACCTGAACAAGCGCTTCGAAACCATCACCCTGAAGATCTGGCAAAAGCACGGCATCGTGCCGGTCGCGTTCTGGACCGACCTGATCGGCGACAGCAACAGCAAGCTCACCTATGTCCTGCAATGGGACAGCCTGGCTGACCGCGAGCGCAAGTGGAATGCCTTTGCGGTTGATCCCGAGTGGCTCACCGCCCGCGCCGAGACCGAAAAGAACGGCCCGCTGCTGACCCACTTCAGCAACTCGATCATGGCGCCAACGTCCTATTCGCCGCTGAAGTAAGCCTTGTTGTAAACCCTGTAGCACCCACCGATTCATTCGGTCTGAAGGAAAGCCAAGCACATGGAATTCGAGATCCCGGAAGAGCATCGGATGATCAAGGACCTGGTCGCACGCTTTGTGCGCGAGGAACTCATCCCGTTGGAGCCCACCCTGCTGGCACGCGAAGCACACGGCGAAAGCATCTCGCTCACCGCCGAAGAACGCGCGAAAGTGGACGCTCGCTCTCAGGAACTCGGTCTGTGGGGGCTGGACGCTCCGACCGACATCGGTGGGCACGATCTGCCAGTCAGTGCCATGGTCGCTGTCAATGAAGAGATGGGCCGCACCATCGTCCACTACTATCTGCCGCCCGACACGCCCAATCTGCTGATGCTGCGCCGCACCGCCACGCCGGCACAAAAGCAGAAGTACCTTGAGCCCTATGTGCGCGGCGAACTCAGTTCAGCCATTGTCATCTCGGAGCCTGGTGCCGGCGGCGACCCCTCCGGCATGAGCACGCGTGCCGTGCGCGATGGCGGCGACTGGGTCATCAACGGCCGCAAGATCTGGATCAGCAACATGGACCGGGCCGATTTCGGCATTGTCATGGCGCGAACCGAAGGCAAGCCGGGTGACCGCGGCGGCATTTCTGCCTTCATCGTCGACAAAGGCACACCCGGCTTCGAAGTGGCGCGCCGCATCCCCATGATTGGCGGCACCTTCACTGCCGAAGTCACCTTCGACGACTGCCGTATTCCTGCCGAACAGATGCTTGGCGTCGAAGGCCAGGGATTTGCACCGATGCAAGAACGCCTGGGCTCGCGCCGAGTCCAGATGGCCGCATGGTGCATCGGGCGCGCCCAGCGCGCGCTCGAGATGATGTGCGAGTACGCCCCTCAGCGCACCACCTTCGGCGCGAAACTCTCAGACCGCCAGGCGATTCAGTGGTGGATCGCTGATGCCGCCACCCGTATCCATGCCGCCCGCCTCATGACCTACGAAGCCGCCTGGCGCCTCGATCAGGGCATGGATGCCCGCACCCAGCTCTCGATGATCAAGGCCTATGCCACCGAGATGGCCTGGGACGTGATCGACCACGCGATGCAGACCTTCGGCGCCATGGGCATGACCAAGGAACTGCCCCTGCAGCAGATGGCCAATGAATCTCGCCTGATGCGGATCTACGAAGGCCCGACCGAAGTCCACACCTGGGTGGTTGCCCGAAACACCCTGGGCCGGCGTGGCTGAGGATCAGAAGCAGGTCACCAGCGCATCGATGACCTGGTAGTCCTCATCGACCACCGCCATCCAGCGCCATTTGTCGAAGGTCGTGCAGGGATGAGAAATCCCCAGCGCGACCCGATCGCCGACCTGCAGACCGGCCGCCTCGCTGCCCATGCGCAGATAGGCATGCTGATCATTCATCGCGCTGATCTGCCAGCCGCCCGGCGCAGGCCCGACCTCGCGTGAGCCACGGGCGCACACCCGCACCGGTATCGGCATCTCGATGTCGTAGGACACATCACGACGCCCTGCACTCAGGATGGCCAGCCCGGGCTCGGGCATCGATTGCACCGTCGTCCAGACTTCCAGCGCCGCCTGCAGACTTGCGTCACAGTCGATCCGCTGATTCAGCACGGAGACCATGCGCCGATATCGGCCGTGGTCATGGGTGACATAGCAGCCCGATCGCAACAGACCCTGCACCGGACGTGACAGGCTCGGGCGCAGCGCGGGTGCAACCAGATCAAAAATCGCCGAACCCCCTGCCGAGACGATCACCTCGTCGCATTCGAATAGCCCCTCATCGTCGATCGCCTGCGACAGGCTTGCCACACGCTGCATCAGCGACTCGGCCATCGCCTGGTCAGCTGCGCTGTCACCGCGTGCACCCAGCCCTTCGTAGCATTCCACACCCGTCACTCGCACAACCGGAGATGCTCGAGCAGCCCGCGCCAATGCCAGCGCCTCGTCCTCGGTGCGACACCCGGTGCGCCCTCCGACTAATCCGAGTTCAATCAGCACGTCGAAGACAGTGGCACTGACCGGCCAGCTCCACGTCGCCGCAGCCTGCTCGATCAGCAGGAGCTGAGCCACCGAGTCGAGCAGAAACAACACACGCAAGCCTGGGGTTGCCTGCAGCAGCCCGGCAATCGCCAGCAGGTCGGGCGGAGTCAACACCTGGTTGGCGATCAGGCAACGCCGCACACCACTGGCCACAGCGACCTGCAACTGCGCCGCATTGGCCACCGTGATGCCCCATGCGCCGGCCTCGAGCTGTCTGCGAAACAACTGGGGCGACAGGCTGGTCTTGCCGTGCGGCGCAAGGCCCACGCCGTGCGAACGGGCGAACTGCTGCATCCACTGCAGGTTGTTGCGCAGCGGCGCTTCCCGCACCACAGCCAGCGGCAAGGGCAGATCGCCCGCCAGCACATTCCAGCCCTGCGCGCCGACCTGCGAGCGACGCATCGGGCCCCGGCCAGCCGGAAAACCCCGAGTCCAGGGACCGAGGATCGGATCGGTGAGATCAGACTCTGAATAGGGCTCAATCAACCCGGATGCTTGTGTCATGGTGTGGCCTCATCTGCCTGACGGATACTACCGAAGCTCACCCCC
>CAIXXI010000455.1 GCA_903923345.1 uncultured Burkholderiales bacterium
AATCGCCGGTCCTGCAAGGTGCGCAACACCCGGGTCATGTAGTCGCGCACCGAGAGTTCCTCGCGGCTGATGCGATGGTGCTCGACCAGGCGGGCGCGCCGAAGCACATCAGCCCAGGCCGCACGCAGGTCGGCCGGCACCACATCCGGCAGGCGTACTTCGATCGACTGCTCCAGCAGCACCTGCGCCCGCAGGAAATCCCGCCCTTCGCGAGGCACCTGGTCGAGGCGTTCGGCGCCCAGTTTGATGCGTTCGTATTCGAGCAGCCGTCTGGCCAGTTCAGCGCGCGGATCTTCGACTTCCTCTCCGGTGTCGGCTTTGCGGACCGGCAGCAGCATGCGCGACTTGATGTCGATCAGAAGGGCCGCCATCAGCAGATATTCGGCGGCCAGCTCCAGGTTGTGCTGGCGGATCTCCTCGACATAGACCAGATACTGGCGCGTGACCTCAGCCAGCGGAATGTCGAGGATGTTGAAGTTCTGCTTTCGGATCAGGTAGAGCAGCAGGTCCAGCGGCCCCTCGAAGCTGTCCAGAAAGACCTCGAGTGCATCCGGCGGGATATACAGATCCAGCGGCAGCTGGTGCAGTGGTTCGCCGTGAATCCGCGCCCGGACGGTTTCTACGATGACCGCTTCGGCCTCATCGAGCTGCTCTGGCAGCGGGACGACGCCCGCGGTGTCCTCGGGCGGGAGGATGACGATTGTCACCCGCTCAGGTCTTGGTCTGGTACGGGTAGGCCTTCTGGGGCACCCGCGACTCATTGAGGCGACGCGACTGGTCTGGGTCGATGCTGGTCCGATCCCACAGCAGCGCACGGCCTGCCTGTTGCGAGGCTTCGAGGTGGGGGCGCTGAGCCTTGAGTTCCTCGAGAAAGCGGGTGGCGTCTGAAATGTAGCGGGGAGAATTGGGGCGCACGGCGAATTCCCGGAAAATGGGAAGATTGTACGGGAACGCGCTCCCATCCCTCACCGAGAGTCCACCATGAACCTGCTCCAAAGACTCAGATCGCTCAGACCGGCCCGCCTGGACCGCGCTGGCGTGGGTGCAGCCCTGCTCGGGCTAGCCTCCTTGCTGCCCGGCTGCGACTATGTCGCCGAGAAAAAGCTCATCGTGGGCCAGCATTCCGAGCAGGATGTGCGTCAGATCATGGGTGTGCCCACGCTCGTGTGGGACCTGCCCAATGGCGCCAAGCAGCTCGACTATGCCCGTGCACCGCAAGGCTTTGATACCTTCCGCGTCGAGATCGACACAAACGGGAAATACCTTGGCATGAAGCAGCTGCTGACCCCCGAACACTTCAAGCAGGCGCGCCCGAACATGAGCGGCGATGAACTGACGCGCATGTTCTCCAAGCCCACCGAGGTGCAGCGTTATGCGCTGAAAAAGGAAACCATCTGGATGTGGAAGTACGTCGGTGACGGGGGTTTCAAGTACAACTTCAATGCCCACTTCGAGGACGGCGCGACCCAGGCCTCGAAATATTCAATCACCGACGACAAATCGATGTATCAGGGCGGCTAAGGCCGCTCGTGAGGGGCAGGGCCGGCTCATTCGGTTGCCAGGCCGTCCGGATCCACCCGATGCCGATCTGCCAGCGCATTCAGTGCGGTATCCAGGTCATCGAACACGTTGTCTTCACCGATGCGCGCCACGAAGCCCGAGCGCCGCATCAAGGACAGGGGCTGCTCGGTCGCTTCAGTGATGACCAGGGTCTTGCCGCTGCGCTCAAGCTGAGTCTGGATCGTTTCAAGCGCGTCCAGACCGGTGGTGTCCAGATTGATCACCTGATGCATCTCCAGAACCAGCACATCCGGCTGCTCCCGGGCGGGGTCGGCCAGTGATTCGAGGATCGACACCGATCCGAAAAAGAGCGACCCAAAGACCCGCCAGGCCTCGACCCGATTGCCATCGGGCAGGGTCGCCAGATTGGCCGGCAGGCGGATCGGCTCGAGCCGGGTAATCGACGAGATCCGATGAATGAAGAACAGGCTCGCCAGCACCAGTCCGACCTCGACAGCGACCGTGATGTCGAACACCACGGTCAGGCCGAAGGTGGCCAGCATGATCGTGCGGTAGCTCATCGAGAACTGCTTCAGCCGTCCAAAGGCCGACCAGTCCCCCATGTTCCAGGCGACAAACAGCAGGATTGCTGCGAGCACGGCCATTGGGATGTTGCTTGCTACCGGCGCGAGCAGCAGGATGATCGCCAGCAGCGTGACGGCATGGATCATGCCGGCCACCGGTGAGCGTGCCCCACTGCGCACATTGGTGACGGTGCGGGCAATCGTTCCGGTGGCCGCGATGCCACCGAACAGCGGCACGACCATGTTGGCCACGCCCTGCGCCATCAGTTCCTGGTTCGGGTTATGGCGTTCGCCGGTCATGCCGTCAGCCACCCGCGCGCACAGCAGTGACTCGATCGCACCGAGCAGCGCAATCGACAGCGTGGGCGCAAAGAGCGTCTGGGCGGTGGTCCAATCGAAGTCGGGCAGTTTCATGGCCGGCAGACCCTGCGGGATGCCGCCAAAACGGCTGCCGATCGTCTCGACCTGAAGACCCAGCAGCACCGCCGTCACCCCGATGACCAGCACGATGATCGTGCCAGGCACTCGGGCCATCCATCGACGCCAGGGCTGATGATTGGCCTGGTAAGTCTTGGGCCAGAAAAACAGCAGTACCAGGCTGGCGGTGCCCAAGGCGATGGCTGCCCAGTTCACCGTGCCCCGGGCCGCCCACAGCGCGCCGATCTGCGACAGAAAATTCGCCGGCATGCGAGCAATCTCAAGGCCGAAAAAATCCTTGAGCTGCTGCATGGCAATGATGACCGCGATGCCATTGGTGAAGCCGATGACGATCGACACCGGGATGAATCGGATCACCTGGCCCAGGCGCAGCGCACCCATGGCAAAGAGCATCGCGCCGGCCATCATCGTGGCGATCAGCAGATTGGCCACGCCGTAACGCTCGACAATCGCATAGAGCAAGGCGACGAAGGCACCGGCCGGGCCCCCAATCTGCACCCGGGAGCCGCCAAGGGCCGAGATCAGGAAGCCGGCGACAATCGCCGTGAAGATGCCGGCCTCAGGCTTGACGCCGCTGGCAATGCCGAAGGCCATGGCCAAGGGCAGCGCAACCACACCGACGGTGACGCCGGCTGCAAGGTCTGCGCTGAAATCCTCGCGTCGGTAATGCTTGAGCGAATCGATCAGCTGGGGGCGAAACGAGAAGCTGCGAAAGTTCATCAGTTCCCCGGCAATGTCGCCCCAGTGCGCTGGCTCGCAGTGTGATGGGGTGGCTGGACTAGCGCACCTTCATGCCGGGCTGCGCCCCCGCATGCGGATCGAGCAGAAACACCCCACCGCCGTCATCGCTGGCTGAAGCGGCCAGCACCATGCCCTCAGACACACCGAATTTCATCTTTCGCGGTGCCAGGTTGGCCACCATCACGGTCAACTTCCCGGTGAGTTGCTCAGGCTGATACCAGGCACGAATACCGGAGAACACCGTACGGTGTCGCGCTTCACCGACATCCAGGGTGAGCTTGAGCAATTTGTCCGAGCCTTCGACCTGTTCGGCACTGACGATGCGGGCAATCCGAAGGTCGACCAGCGCAAAGTCGTCGATCGAGATCGTGCCTTCAGGCAGTGCAGCCGCCGCCTTGGACGAGCCGGATTGAGCCTTCGACGCAGCCGTGGCTGCGGTGCTCGGGGTCTGGCTCGGTGCCGAATCGGCCGGCACTTCGAACAGCGCATCGAGCTGCTTGGGGTCAACTCGGGTGAGCAGGTGCTGGTAGGCGTTGATGCGATGGCCTTCAGGCAGCGGCGTGGCCAGCGCATCCCAGTCGGTGGCGCTCAGGTTCATGAATGCGCGAACCTTGTCGGTGAGCGATGGCAGCACCGGCGACAGCAGCAGCACGAGATCCCGGAAGGCCCGCAATGCGGTCGAGCAGCAGCGGTGCAGGTCGGCGGTTCGAGCTGCATCCTTGGCCAGATCCCAGGGCTTTTCCGCATCGACATACTGATTGACCGCGTCGGCAAACTGCATGATCTCGCGCATCGCCTTGGCGAATTCACGCTGCTCGTACAGGGCAGCCACCGCTTCCGGTCCGCTCCAGGGCTTGGCGAAGCCTTCGTGCGCACCATGGTCGATCGCAGCCAGCTGGCCATCGAAGCGCTTCACCAGAAAGCCGGCGCAGCGGCTCGCGATGTTGACCAGCTTGCCGACCAGGTCGGCATTGACGCGGGCCATGAAATCGTCGGGATTGAAGTCGACATCCTCGACGCGCGCATTGAGCTTGGCAGCGAGGTAGTAGCGCAGCCACTCGGGGTTCATCCCCAGATCGAGGTAGCGCAGCGGCGAAATGCCAGTGCCGCGCGACTTGCTCATCTTCTCGCCCGAGACCGTGATGAAGCCATGCACATGGACGCGGTCGGGCACCTTGTAGCCGGCGAATTTGAGCATCGCCGGCCAGAACAAGGTGTGAAAGTAGATGATGTCCTTGCCGATGAAATGCACCTGCTCGACATCCGAATCCGGCGCAATGAACTCGTTGAAGTCCAGGCCCCGCTTGGCGCAGTTCGCCTTGAGCGACGCGAGATAGCCGACCGGCGCATCCAGCCAGACATAGAAATACTTGCCAGGCGCATCCGGGATCGGGATGCCGAAATACGGTTCGTCGCGCGAGATGTCCCAGTCAGCCATGCCGGTGCTGGAGCCATCTTGCTGGTCTCCTTCGAGCCATTCGCGGGCCTTGTTGGCCACCTCGGGTTGCAGCCGCCCATCGAGTGCCCATTCGCGCAGGAACGCCACACATCGCGGGTCGGACAGACTGAAAAAGAAGTGCTCTGATTCGCGCATGACCGGTGATGCACCGGTGATCGTCGAGTAGGGGCTCTTGAGTTCGGTGGGTGAGTAGACCGCACCGCAGACTTCGCAGGAATCGCCGTACTGGTCTTTTGCGCCGCACTTGGGGCACTCGCCCTTGATGTAGCGATCGGGCAGGAACATGCCCTTCACCGGGTCATAGAACTGCTCGATCGTGCGGGTCGCAATCAGTCCGGCTGCCCGCAGTTTTCGATAGATGTCCTGGGAGAGTTCAGTGTTCTCAGGTGATTCGGTCGAATGCCAGTGATCGAAGGACACATGAAAGCCCTCGAGGTATTTCGGGCGTTCAGCGGCAATGCGATCAACCAGTTCGCGGGGCGTGATGCCCTCGCTCTGTGCTTTGAGCATGATCGGCGCGCCATGGGCGTCGTCGGCGCAGACGAAATGCACTTCGCGGCCCTGCATGCGCTGAAAGCGCACCCAGATATCGGCCTGGATGTACTCCATGATGTGGCCGATGTGGAACGATCCGTTGGCGTAGGGCAGGGCGGTGGTAACAAACAGGCGCCGGGTCATGGTGGGCTCGAGTGCGAGGCGGGTGCCGTCAAAGGGGCGACCATTCTAGCCCCGCAGGCACAGGCCGCTCCCGGGCCCTGTGTGATCGGCCGACCGGATCCGGGATTCGGATAGACTTTGCGCCCTCCGGTCAATTCAAGCCCGATGGTGGAGTCAATATGGCCGTTACGGTCGAGCAGGTGAGCGCGGCACTGGCCGCAGTGATCGATCCCAATACCGAAAAGGACCTGATGTCCTCGAAGTCGGCCCGCAATATCCGGGTCGATGGCACTGAGGTCAGCGTCGACATCGAACTGGGCTATCCGGCAGCCAGCCAGATCGCGCTGATTCGAAGGGCTGCCATCGATGCCATTCAGGCGATTGCCGGGGTGAGCAAGGCCAGCGTCAACGTCTATCAGAAGATCGTGGCGCACACCGCGCAGCGCGGGGTCAAGCTGCTGCCCAACGTCAAGAACATCATCGCGGTGGCCTCGGGCAAGGGCGGTGTGGGCAAGAGCACCACCGCGGTCAACCTGGCCCTGGCCCTCGCCGCAGAGGGCGCCAACGTGGGCATGCTCGATGCCGACATCTACGGGCCTTCGCAGCCGACCATGCTCGGCATCACCGGTCGCCCTGAAACCCGTGATGGCAAGTCGCTCGAACCGATGATGGGCCACGGCATTCAGGCCAGCTCGATCGGTTTCATGATCGACACGGACACGCCGATGGTCTGGCGCGGCCCGATGGTGACTCAGGCACTCGAGCAGTTGCTGCGGGACACCAACTGGCGCGACCTCGACTACCTGATCGTCGACATGCCGCCCGGCACCGGCGACATCCACCTGACCTTGTCGCAGAAGATTCCGGTGACCGGCGCGGTGATCGTGACCACCCCTCAGGACATCGCATTACTCGATGCCCGCAAGGGCCTGAAGATGTTCGAGAAGGTCGGCATTCCGATCCTGGGCATCGTGGAAAACATGGCGATGCACATCTGCTCGCAGTGCCAGCATGCCGAGCCGATTTTCGGCACCGGAGGCGGCGAACGCATGTCGAAGGACTACGGCGTCGAGTACCTCGGCGGTTTGCCCCTTGACATCCGGATCCGTGAGCAAACAGACTCCGGCCGGCCGACGGTGGTGGCGGATCCGGAAGGCCCGCTTGCGCAGTCCTACCGCAAGATCGCCCGTCGTATTGCAGTGAAGGTGGCGCAATCCGCCAAAGACATGTCGCTCAAGTTTCCGTCGATTGTCATTCAGAACACCTGAACTCATTGAAAGGCGTCCCATGTTGATTCGCTTGGCTCTGACCGGTTCCCTGATCACCAGCGCACTGTGCCTTCCAGCCTGCAGCATCATGGGCTCTTCGAGTGCTTCAGACACCGTTTACAGCGGCGGGCCGATTCTCACCATGGTCGGTGAGCGGCCGAATACCGTCGAAGCCGTGCTGGTTCGCGAGGGCCGGA
>CAIXXI010000456.1 GCA_903923345.1 uncultured Burkholderiales bacterium
AACCCCGGCAAGGCGATTCCGACGCTGTCGCGCTGTGCCGAGTACGGAAAGATGCACGTCCATGCAGGGCGGATCGCCTTTCCCGACCTGCCGCGTTTCTGAGATCGTCGAGCCTGCATCCGACGCACTTCCGATAGAACCTGATGTCTGCTGATTTCGCCCCCATCGTCACGGCTGCGAACGACCCTTCCGGGATGGCGCTGGCTTCGATCCGTGATTGCGTGCGTGCCGCCGACGCGGATCGCACGCGCCTGTACCTGCGGGGCGGCGACACCAAAGCCTTTTACGGACAGCCGTCCAACGGCGAGCCGCTTGATCTGCGCCCTTATGCCGGCATCGTCGAATACGAGCCGACCGAGCTGGTGATCACCGCGCGCTGTGGCACGCCCCTGGCCGAACTGGAATCGGCGCTCGCGCAGCGCCAGCAGTGCCTGGCCTTCGAGCCGCCGCATTTCGGCAGCGCAGCCACGGTGGGCGGCATGGTGGCTGCCGGTCTGTCCGGGCCGCGTCGGGCCAGTGCCGGCGCGGTGCGCGATTTCGTGCTGGGCGCGGTGCTGATGACCGCCTCGGGGGAACTGCTGCACTTCGGCGGACAGGTGATGAAGAACGTCGCTGGTTATGACGCCTCGCGTCTGCTCGCCGGTTCGATGGGCATTCTCGGACCCATCGTGCAGGTCTCGCTCAAGGTTCTGCCGATGCCGGCTGCCGAGACCAGTCTGTCGATCTCGATGGGTCTGCGCGATGCGCTGGTCCAAATGAACGAATGGGGCGGCCAGCCCTTGCCGATCTCGGCAACCTCATGGGCCGGGGCACACCTTCGGGTGCGGCTGTCCGGCGCGGCAGCTGCCGTGCAGGCAGCCGTGCAGCGCATGGTGTCTCAGCAGGGCGCCCAGGTCCTCGACGCAGAAGAGGCCCTTGCGCACTGGGCTGCGCTGCGTGAACACACCGATGCTTTTTTCGATGGCGATGAGCCGCTGTGGCGACTGTCCGTGCCATCGACCGCAGCCATCTTCGAATTTCCCGGCCGCCAGCTGGTGGAGTGGGGCGGCGCGCTGCGCTGGTTCAAGACCCACGCGGCACCGGATCTGGTGCGTCAGGCAGCGGCCACCGTGGGTGGCAGCGCCACGCTGTTTCGCGCACGCGACCGTTCGATCGCTGTCTTCGATACCTTGCCTGCACCTCTGCTCGAGTTGAACCGCCGCATCAAGCGCGAGTTCGATCCGCGCGGCATCTTCAATCCCGGTCGCCTGGTGGCCGGGCTGTGATGCGCGATTGAAGGATTTCTGAATGGAGACCCATCTCGCCGATTGGCTGCGCGACACGCCCAAGGGCCAGGAGGCCGAGGCGATTTTGCGCTCGTGCGTGCACTGCGGGTTTTGCACCGCGACCTGCCCGACCTATCAATTGCTGGGCGACGAACTCGACGGCCCGCGCGGGCGCATCTACCTGATCAAGCAGGTCATGGAGGGTGTCACACCCACCCGCGAGACCCAGCAGCACCTGGACCGCTGCCTGACCTGCCGCAACTGCGAGAGCACCTGCCCGTCGGGCGTGCGCTATGGGCATCTGGTGGACATCGGTCGTGAGCTGGTCGATCAGCAGGTCGAGCGGCCGCGTGCTGAGCAGCTGATGCGCCAGGCCCTGCGCGAAGGGCTGACCCGCCGTGCGCTTTTCGATCCGGCGATGCGGATTGGGCAAGCGGTCAGGCCGCTGCTGCCGGCATCGATCCGGGCCAAGGTGCCGCAGCGTCGCGATCCCGGACGCTCGCCCTCGCAGGTTCACGCGCGCAAGGTGCTGATGCTCGATGGCTGCGTGCAACCGGCGATGAGTCCGGGCATCGATGCCGCAACCGCACGCGTGCTCGATGCGCTGGGCATCCAGGCCGTCGTGGCCGTGCGCTCGGGGTGTTGTGGTGCGATCCGCCATCATCTGGGCGACCCCGATGGCGCGCGCGATGACGCCCGCCGCAACATCGATGCCTGGTGGCCCTGGATCGAAGGCAGTGCGGTGTCTCGCACCGACGGGGGCGCACTGGCGGCGGCCCGCGGACAGGGTGTGGAGGCGATCGTGATCAATGCCTCGGGCTGCGGTGCGATGTTGAAGGACTATGCCCATCTGCTGCGCGACGATCCGGCCTATGCCGACAAGGCCCGGCGTGTGGTGGAGCTGACCCGCGATCTGTCCGAATATCTGGCGGCCCAGCGCGAGACCCTGCTGGCCCTGCGGGCCTCGCGCCGTGGCGGCGTAGCCAATGGGACAGCGGCGCGCGTGAGTTTTCATCCGCCCTGCACCTTGCAGCACGGGCAACAGATCCGGGGCGTGGTTGAAGACCTGCTCAGTGCCTGCGGTGCCCAGCTCGTCCCGTTTGCCGAATCGCATCTGTGCTGCGGCTCGGCCGGCACGTATTCGGTGATGCAGGCTGGCCTGTCGACCCAACTGCGCGACCGCAAGCTGGGCCATCTGCAGAATGCCCAGCCGCACATGATCCTGTCGGCCAACATCGGCTGCATCACCCACCTGCAGTCGGGCACCGAGCTGCCTGTGCGGCACTGGATCGAGTGGGTGGATCAATCGCTCGGCACGGCCTGACCACGACGTGCTGCAGTCTCACGCGAGGCCCCGCGAGCCGTTCGACCGTCTGGCTCGGGGCAGCCTCATGGGTGCAGTGCTCTTCTTGCCCCTGGGCCTGACACCCACCCTCATCTGCCTGTATGTCTGCCTGCTGCTGTGGCTGATGGCAGGCGGTTTCCGGACGCGCTTCGAGGTGATCAAGGACAGTCCGCTGGCCTGGGCAACCCTGATGCTTGTTGTCCTGATGCTGCTGGGCGCGATCTATTCCAATGCCCCGGCTGCCGATATCAAGCTGGCACTGAGCAAGAACCTCAAGCTGCTGCTGTTCCTGGTGGCCCTGTCATTGCTTGATCAGCGCATCTGGGTCGAGCGCTCGCTGAACCTCTTCACCGCATCGATGCTGCTGGTCCTGGTGTTGTCGCTGCTGAGTGTGTGGATCACGATTCCTGGGTTGAGGGCCGGCCTGGTCCCTTCAGGTACCGCTGACGGACTTGTTCGAGATCATGTGGTTTTCAAGGACCACATCATCCAGAACCTGATGATGACGCTGCTGGTGCTGATCGCAGCGCTGCGGGCGATCGGCGCGGAGCGTCCGCGCCAGCGGCTGTTCTGGTCAGCGGTCGTGCTGCTGGCGGCCTTTGATGTGCTGTTCCTGGTCCACGGGCGAACCGGCCACCTGACGGTGATTGCCGTCCTGATCCTGGTCAGTCTGGTGAACCTGCCGGCTCGCTTCCGGCTTGTGGCGATCGGCGCCATCGCAAGCCTGGTCGTCGGGGCGTATGGGTTCATGCCGGAAATTCGGGGCAGGGTCGATCAGGCGATCGCCGCGCTGCAGACCATCGGCGAGCAGGACACCTCGCCGGTTGGGCAGCGCTTCGAGTTCTATCGGGTCACACTCGAATTGATCCGGGATCGGCCCTGGCTGGGCTGGGGCACCGGGTCCTACCGGACCGAGTTCTGCCGGGCAGTCGATTCCGCCCAGTGGTGCGGGTTCGGAGGCTTTCATCCGCACAATCAGTTCCTGCTCTATGGCATCCAGATCGGCGTCATCGGCATCCTGGCGTTCGCCTGGTATGTCTGTACGCCCTTGATCGGGTCCATGCACCTGCCCACCCGAACGCGCACCCTGGTGTGGGGCATGACGCTCATGCTCTTCATCGATGCGCTGTTCAACGTGCCGCACTTCTTTGCCAACGAGGCGCACTTCTTCATCCTGATGCTGGCCACGATACATGCCGCTGCGCGGCTTGCCCGACCGTCCGGGAGCGAATGCGGTGTCTGAGCCTGCGCCGGCCGGTGACGGCCCATTGGTCAGGCTCGGGCGAGACGATGTCTGCATCATCGTGGTCACCTTCAACAGCCGGCATTGCATCGATCGAATCGCCCCCGTACTTGCCGAGTTCAGGCATGTCATCGTGGTCGACAACGCCAGTGAGGACGACACCCGTGAATGTGTTCGGGCGGCGTTGCCGAATGCCGAACTGATCGCCAGCCCGGTCAACCTCGGATTCGGTGCGGCCAATAACCTCGCTTTGAACCGGACGCGCACGCGCTATGCGTTGCTGATGAATCCGGATTGCCTGCCCACCGCGGCCTGCATCGACACCTTGCTCGAGGCGGCCGATCGGTTTCCCGAGGCCGCAATGCTGGCGCCGCAACTGCAGCGCGATGCGGATGCGCTGGAGATCAGCTATCGCTGGCCCTCCAGCCTGTGGCGATCCCGGGGGCCGGGTGCCGATGGGCCCTGCTGCGTGGGTTTCGTCAGCGGAGCGGCCATGCTGCTGAACCATCGCATCATGCAGGAGGTGGGTTTTTTCGATGAAGACTTCTTCCTCTACTACGAGGATGAAGATTTGTGCCTGCGCACGTTTCGGGCGCACAAGGCGATCATCGTGGTGCCCTCGGCACGGCTGATTCATCTGTCCCGAAGCTCCTCACGCGGCGGTGCGCCCTTGCGCGTCGAATACCTTCGGGGCTTTCACCATGCCCAGTCCAAGATCCTGTTTGCGACCAAACACCATGGACCTCGTCAGGCTCGCGCACTGCGCACCAGGACGCTGGCGCTGGCCTGGCTGTCGCTGATTCCGCGTCTCATGCTCCCGTCACCACGGCATCTCAGCCGTCTGCTGGGTCGGATCGCCGGTTTACATCGGATCCACTCATGACGCTTCACATCCAAAATCAAGAAGCCATGAGCGATTCGCGATCCGACTCAAACCTGATCTCAACGATGTGGTTCGATGGTCCGCTGAGGCTGGTCGACCGCATGTGCCTGACCTCGATGGTTGCGCAGGGCATGCAGGTGAATCTCTATACCTATGGCGATGTCCCCAATGCGCCGGCCGGGGTCAGCGTGCTGGATGGCCGGGCCATTCTCGATCCGGCGGTGCGCGACCGCCTGATTCCGATCGCCCGGAAAGAGCAGGCCAGCTGGCTGCCGACCAGCCAGTTCAGTGATTTCTTCCGGATCTTTTTGCAACAGCAGTCGGCGGGTCTGTGGCTGGACACCGATGTGCTGCTGTTCAGGCCGTTTCGATACCGAACCGATCAGACCTACTTCGCCAAGGAGGACTCGGTCCGAATCGGTTCACCGGTCTGGCATCTGCCTGCCGGACATCCGATCATTGGCGAATATGAGTCGCTGCTGCGGCAGGACACGCTGATGCCGAACTGGCTGGGCTTGCGCCGGGGCGTGCTCAAGCCACTGGCCTACAGGCTGAGGGGCCAGGCGTTCTCACCCCCCGATCTCGGGATCACGCTCTACGGCAATGACGGGTTCACCCGCCTGGCGAAGCGGCATCGCTGCTACAACCAGGCCCTGCCCAAGCACACCTATTACCGATGGGCCGGGGCTGAAAATCGCAAGGTCTTCGAAAAAAATGATTTTTTTCCATTTTTGAAAGACCCGCGCCACATCGGGTTGCACATTCACAAGAAGGCCTTCGCAACTGACATTCCGGTGCCCGGGAGCCTGTGGGCGTGGATGATGCAGCACTATCGCTGACCCTCGGGTCAGTTGGATTGCCCGAGCGGGCATGTCAATTTACAGAGTGGTCAATTTTCCGACATGCATGTCGTTTAGGATGCGGGCTCTCTGGCGTTTTATCCGAACTGATCCATGAACTCCATCGTGTCGCGGCGACTGCCGCGGTCAAGTCTGCGTCTGGCCAAAATCGGCGGACCGTCGGCCCTGATCGTGCTGCTGATCGTGCTGATCCTTCATGCAGCACTGGTGCTGGGCGATGCACTTGAGGGTCCGCGCTGGTTTGCATTGCTCGAATGCATGGCGGCACTCTTGATCGGACTCAAGGGCCTGCGGGAGCTGGCATCAGGAGAGGAGTCGCAGTCGGATGTGGCGTCGTTCGATCCGGTTGCAGTGCCGATGGCCCGTCTGGCCAGTCTGTCTTCCGAGCCGCAGGCTGCGCGTGGGGCGGTCGATTCAACTCAGGGTGCCCGGTCCTGAGACGGCAAGCTTTCTAAGCCGCCAGCTTCCAATCGATCAGTTCAAGCCGCTCCCAGCCCTCCCGACTGCGCCCGAGCCGGCTGATCATCCCGTAATCCAGATAGCTGCCTCGCCACTCGCGAATGACCCAGCGCCCGACTTCAGGCGCATACCAGAGCACTTCAGTTCGCTGAGAATCCATGCGGAAGGTGTCCGGATGCACGAACTGGACCTGTCGCTCGATCCGATAGGCATCGAAGCGCCCGGCGGCCACCCCGACAGTTTCTCGGGCGACCACCCACAGCTGCTGGGACCAGGCCAGGGGCTCGCTGTTTCGGACGGATCGATACCGGGTCGAATGTCGCAGCCGCAGGCCGATGTAGAGGCTGGGCGGAACGATAGGGACGGCCTCTTCGAAGCTCAGCGCTTCGCCAAACAGTGAATCGACCTGAGCCGTCCAGCCCTGGGTGAAGCGGTCTTCGGTCGCTTGCAGTGCGCCCTCGCGTTCGACCCTGATCTGGATGTCGGGCGTCACGGCGGTGACCTGCGTGCGCTCCTCGCCGATGATGTCCTTGTTGTAGAGGTTGATCCGGGCATAGCGCCAGCGATCCCCGACCCGGGGTTGCCGAACGGCCAGCACATCGGCTGCGCCAGGGGCTTGGGTCGGGGTGTCGAGGCTGGCGCAACCGCTGGTTATGGCCAGCGATGCGCCCAGTCCGGTCAGGCTGGCTGCGGTGGTGAGGAGCGTGCGTCGCTGCGGATTGAATGGCTTCATGACGGATACCTTAACCCGGCATCGGGCGGCCTTCATTGAGCGCCAGCAGTCCGCGGATCATGCGATAGAGGAACCACAGGCTGGGGACGAGAAGCAGGAATCCGAGCAGCCCGAAGCTGATGAAGGTCAGCAGCCCGGCGGGAACCATCCAGAACAGCCACCACCAGAAGGTGCGGATCATCCAGCGCATGTGGCTTTCGTAGATCGTGCCGCGCGCGCTGTCACGCTTGACGTAATTGACGATCAGCGCAATGAAGGACAGCAGACCGGCCGACAGGATCATCCCGGCGATGTGCAGCAGGTAATCGAAGAAGCAGACCTTGCGCAGTGCTTCATTGCGCTGCGGATCGCCTTCGAGCCTGATCGGGTTGAATTCATCGGCCATGGTGGATCCCTGTGAGACGCCCCGTGGCGGGGCATTCACGAACAATGGGGTGTGTTCGTGAATGCTTCAAGTCTCGGGGCGCTTATTCGACGGCCTTGACCATGTCCTCGACGACCTTCTTCGCATCGCCGAACACCATCATCGTCTTGTCCATGTAGAACAGTTCGTTGTCCAGGCCGGCATAACCCGAGGCCATGCTGCGTTTGTTGACGATGACGGTCTTGGCCTTGAATGCCTCGAGAATCGGCATGCCGGCAATCGCCGACTTCGGGTCCTTGGCTGCCGGGTTGACCACGTCGTTGGCACCCAGCACCAGCGCGACATCGGCCTGTCCGAATTCGGCGTTGATGTCTTCCATCTCGAAGACCTGGTCGTAGGGCACTTCGGC
>CAIXXI010000457.1 GCA_903923345.1 uncultured Burkholderiales bacterium
GGAACGCCGTCCTATGTACTCAGCGAGTACGAGCGTGGATTCCGCCAGAAGGGCAACAGCCTGTTCCGGCTCAACGACCCGGTGAATGACACCGCGGGCATCACGCGATGGGGCGAAGTCAGCAAGTTCAATGTCGACGCACTGACCTTCGGTTTCGAGGCGGCGCACTTCGATCCGGTGATCCTCGATTTCAGTGGCGAGATCATCCGCAATCGCGGCTTCAATCTCGACGAAATTCGTGACCGGCTGCGCGGTGGCGAGATCACCCGAGGCACCTCAGGACAGCAATACCGCATCGGAATCGGTCATCGCACCGTTGCCAAACGCCACGACTGGCAGTCGAGCCTGACCTACCGCTATGTCGAAAAGGATGCCACGCTCGATGCGTTCACCGACCCGGAGTGTGGACTCGGCGGCACTAATCTGCGCTGCGTCATCCTTGGGGTCAGCTATGGGCTGGATCGGAATGTGGCGGCAGGGTTCCGCTGGCTGTCCGCACGACAGATCGAAGGCCCTCAGTTCAAGGTCGACACGATTCAACTTGATCTGATCACGAGGTTCTGACGATGAACCCAACTCAAATGGGCGCATTGCCCCTGGCCGCACTCACGATTGCGATGAGCCTGCTGCTGAATTCGGGCGCCTCGGCTCAGCAGCAGGGATCGAAGAAGCAGGATCCGGCCGTGGCTCGACAGGCTGAGGCCATTCGCAAGCTGCAGGCCTCCGAGGCGCAGCTCAAGGAGGCGAACCTCAAATTGACGCAGGAAAAAACAGCCGCCGATGAAGCCTTGGCCGTCGCGCAAAAGGAGCGCGCCGCCGAGGCTGCCCGGATCAAGGCTGGGCAATCGCAACTGCAGGGGCTGCGTGCGCAGCTTGGATCACGCGATGAAGCCTTCTCCCGTCTGGAGCGCGAACTCGAGCAGGCCCAACGTGAGAGTCGCGAACAGCGCGAGCGCCTGAACGGACTCGACAGAGAGCGCCAGGCACTGAGCGCGCGTGCGACGAAGGCGCAGGCTGATTTCGAACAGCAAGGCGGACTGCTGGCGCGTGCAAACGCTGAGAACAAGGATCAGGACGCTCGCCTGCGTGAGTGCCGCGGACAAAATACCGCGTTGTCCGCCATTACCCATGACCTGCTCACTGCGATCGATCGCGCCGGCTTTGGCGACGCTTTGATCGGCGCAGAGCCGTTTTCGGGCTTCAAGCGGGTTCGAGTCGAAACACTGATTCAGGAATATCGCGACAAGGTCGACGATCGACGCGTCGAGCTCAATCCGCGCTGACGCCGCACCGGTCGGGGTTTGAACCGGCCGGACATCTGGCTTAGTCCTAACGGTTCAACGCAAGCCCCGCAACCATCCTGACGACGCCTTTCGGTCACAGCGAGGCAATCGTGTGGACCGATCCTGATCGCTTCCGGCTCGCTCCGTTCACGCTCCCAATTCAACCGAAAGGCAGGCAGATGAAGCCCGTTCTGCAGGGGATCATGTCCCCGCTTCGCATTGCATCCCTCCTGATGACATCCGTGCTGTGCGCGTGTGGCGGTACAGATTCCTCGGCTTCCAAACAGGCTGTCGCCCGTGTGAACGACAAGGAAATTTCCGTTCACCAGATCAACTTCGTGGCGCAGAAACTGCCCGCTAATCTGCCCGCAGAGCGGATCTCAGAGGCGCGTAAATCGATCCTCAAGGGACTTGTTGAGCAAGAGACGCTCGTTCAGTACGCCACCGAGAGCAAGCTCGATCGCGACGCGCAGGTGATGCAACAGCTTGATTCGGCGCGTCGCGAAATACTGGCCAGGGCTGCTATTGAGCGCATGGGTGCTCAGGGCGCCAAGCCCACGCCGGAGGAGGTGCGAGCCTTCTACGACTCGAATCCGGAACTGTTTCGCAAGCGCCGTGTCTATCGCTTCGATGAAATCGTGCTGCCCGGTACGCCAGTCGACTGGAATGAACTGGAGAAGCGACTCGCCAATGTCCGCTCTTTGCGCGAGGTCGATACCCTGCTGCGTTCACGCGGCATCGACGCCCCGGTCGCACAAGGTGTGAGCCGAACGACAGAAAGCCTGCCGATGGCGGCACTGCCCGAATTCCTGAAGCGCCGTCAGGGCGAAATCGTCATCTGGCGTCAGCCGCCGAGAATCGTGATCGCCCAGCTCACCGACATCAAGGAATCACCTGTCGACTCAACTCAGGCGGTTCCGGTCATCGAGCAATTCCTGGCCACTCGCAAGCGCCAGGAAATGATCAACGCCGAAGTAAAGCGACTCAACGAAGCCGCGAAGGTTTCGTACTACGGCGAGTTCGCCCAGGACGCCAAGCTTGAAAAAACCGGCTCCGATGCAAGCGGCGCTTCAAGCCCGGCAGTGGCTTCCAGCACACAGACCGACGGCCTGACATCGCTCAAGAGCGGTTCGACAGCAGATGCTCAGTCGCTGGCGCGCGGAATCGCAGGCCTCAAATGACAGTGCTACGGGAGTCGTCCATGTTCAGCCTCGCACGTTCCCTGCTCAATGCCGTGCTGTTCGTCTGGGCCGCGTTTCTTCATGGTCCGTCACTGGCGAATTCGCCGTCATCCGACTACCCCCTGGGAGCGGGCGATGTGGTCCGTATCCAGGTGTTTCAGAGTCCCGACATGACCACCGAAGCCCGTATCTCGGAGGCTGGTGAACTGTCATTCCCGTTGATTGGTGCAGTGCGAGTGGGTGGGCTCACACCGGGTCAAGCCGAGACGCTGATCGCGAGCCGTCTGAAGGACGGAGGCTTCATGCAACGCGCCCAGGTCACCTTGAATGTGACCCAGTATCGAAGCCAGCAGGTTTCGGTTCTTGGCAGTGTTGGCCGCCCGGGCCGGTTTCCGCTGGAGCAGCGCGGGACTCGCCTGACCGAAGTCCTGGCCACTGCTGGCGGCATCCTGCCGAGCGGCGCCGACACGGTGATTCTGGTTCGGCGAGAGGGCGGCAAGACTTCGCGCATGGAAATTGATCTGCCCAGCCTGTACCTCAACGGGCAGACCGACCGTGACATCGAGGTCAAAGGCGGTGATTCGCTCTATGTCCATCGAGCGCCGTACTACTACGTGTTTGGTCAGGTGCAAAGGCCCGGCCAGTTCACGCTCGAGCGCGAGATGAACGTGCGTCAGGCTCTGGCCAAGGGTGGAGGCTTCACGATGCGAGCGAAAGAGAACGCGGTGGTCGTGCAGCGGCGTGATGCCACCGGGAAGATGGTCGAGTCGACGGTCGGCCTGGATGATCCAGTGCGCGCCGACGACCAGATCTATGTGCGCGAGAGCCTGTTCTGATCGGTCCGGCACAACGTCCACCACGACACTGACCCTGAAATCGATCCATGGACACGGCCATCAAGGCATTGCCGATCAGCCATTCGAGCCGCTCCCTTTCGGATGCCGTGTGTGCTCTGGTCGAGCCGGGCATTGCGGTTGCAGTGCTGTTCGGATGCATTCGCACGCATGGTGGCCGGTTCGAAGGCCCTGCTTTCATCCTCGCCCTACTGGTCTTCGCACTGACGTTTCCGAGTCGCACCAATGCGTTTGACCGGCGCAGAGCGCTGATACGCGAAGTCTTCTCGACCTGGGCGCTGGTTTGCTTCGCGCTGCTTTTCTTTGGTTATGCGGGTCGCATGCTGGGTCACTTCGACCCCAGGGCCATGGCGTCCTGGGCGCTCATCACGCCCTTTGCCACCGTAGGAGCCCATTACGGGCTCGCCAGATTCGTCCGGGCGATGGCGTCGGACCGGGCTCGTCGCGTGATCGTCGTCGGCGTGAATCCGCTGGCCCGTTCGCTGGTCTCGACAATGTCCCGCTCACGCCATTTGGGCCTCGAGTTCGCAGGCTTTGTCGATGACCGTGACCCAGAGCGCCTTGACCCAGCGCGCCCTCCGTCACTGTGCGGGCGTGTCGCCGACCTGTCGGAAGCGGTCCGTAACAAGGGCGCCGATGTGGTCTACATCACGCTGCCGATGTCGAGCCATCCCCGAATCATGAGCATGCTCGATGGCCTGCGTGATACGACGGCCTCGATCTACTTCGTGCCGGACGTGACGATGTTCGACCTGATCCAGGCCCGGGTCGACGATGTCGATGGCATTCCGGTACTCGCGGTGTGCGAGACGCCCTTTCAGGGGGTTGCCGGGACCACCAAACGCCTGATCGACATCGTTGTGTCCGCATCGGCGCTGCTCGCTTTGCTGCCAGTCATGGCGCTGGTCGCGTTGATCATCCGGATCGAGTCGCCCGGACCCGTGATCTTTCGGCAGCGACGCTACGGCCTGGACGGCCGTGACATCGTGGTCTGGAAATTTCGCTCGATGACCGTCACCGAGGACGGCGCGACTCAGTACCGACAGGTGGTCAGAGGGGATACCCGTGTGACGCGAGTCGGGAGGATCATCCGGGCGACATCGATCGACGAACTGCCCCAACTCGTCAACGTTCTGCAGGGCCGCATGTCGCTCGTGGGACCGAGGCCTCATGCAGTGGCGGTCAACGAGCGCTATCGCAAGCTGATCTCCGGCTACATGGTTCGCCACAAGGTTCGACCCGGCATCACCGGATGGGCTCAGGTCAATGGCTTTCGAGGCGGTGATGACATCGATCAGATGCGCAAGCGCATCGAGTACGACCTCGAATACCTGCGCAACTGGTCTCTGCGGCTCGACCTCAAGATCATGCTCAGAACCGTCTTGCTGATTTTGCGCGATGCCAAGGCCTTCTGAATCATGCTGGCCTTGCCAGATGCGACCGCTGCTGCATTCGGTTTTCGTCCGGGTATGGCTGATCTGCCTGGGCTGCCTGATTGGAATGCCAGCGATGGCGATTGAAGGCGATGACCTCCTGGTCCGAGTGTCCACTGGCTTGCAATATGAGTCGAACCTGTTTCGCTTGCCGGAAGATGCAGTGGTCCCGGGCCTTGAGAGCCGCTCGGACCTGATCGCCGTCACCAGTGTGGGTTTTGCGTTCGAGCGCCCATGGTCAGCGCAAGTGTTCCGGGCATCGATGTCCGTCGTCGATCGGCACTACGCAGACTACTCGCAGCTCAACGGCCTTGATCACGACATCCTGCTGGGTTGGCGCCTGCTCCATCGCGACCGTGACTCATTCGACCTCACCGTGAACCAGTCACGTCAGACGCTGGGCTTTGCCGATGCGCGTGTGCCCGGACGCCCGATCGTCGACACCTTTGCGATTCGAGCGGGCGGCGCATTCGAATTTGTGCCGAGATGGTCTGCCCTGGCTGGCATTGGATTCATCAGCACCGACAACAGTCCCCCATCGCGCAGTGTGCTCGATTACGAGCTGAACTATTTCGAGACGGGTGTCCGCTACGACTGGCGCACCGGCAGTGTCTTCGATTTTGTGTGGCGACGACAGTCGGCCGAGTTCGCTCAGCCTGCCGCCGGAACCAGTCTGGTCAACAACGGCTACGACGAAGACCTCGTCGGTGTTCGCATGACCTGGCAGCTGACCGAGGCGACCCAGGTGTCAGGGCGCCTCGGCATCCAGCATCGGGATTACCGTGCGCCAGCCTTGAAATCGCAGACCGGCCCTGGAGCGAACCTGTCCTTGGTCTGGCAACCGCGTGGCGCCTGGCGCGTCGATGCATCGATTCGAAGCGAGCTGTCGGCGGCGGCCGAAATCAATGCCAGTTATGCGCAGCTCAACGGCATCAATGTCACAGCGACCTGGTTGCCCACTGCAAAGACCCAGGTTCGAGTGGGCTTCGACGTGCTCGACCGCGCATTCCAGCAGACCGCTGCGGCATCCCTGGTTGGGCCGGCCCGTCACGACCTGATCGGTGCGGTCTATGCCGGGGTATCGGTCCAACCCTGGAGAACGGTTCAGGTTTCTGCCGACTGGCGTTTCGAGCGACGCGACTCGAACCAGGATGCTTTTGATTACCGGGCGAACTCCGTGTTCGTGCGAATAGGAGTGGTGTTCTGATCATGGCTCTCAATCAATTTTTCCGAATTCTCCGTGCACGGCTGTGGCTGTTCCTGCTGGTGCTGCTGCTGAGTCTTGCAACCGGGATCATCGGCACGATGCTGTGGCCCAAGAAGTACACAGCGTCCACGCATGTCCTCGTCGACATGAAGATCAACGACCCAGTGACGGGACTGCCCACCGGATTGCAGGGAGCCGCCAGTTACCTGGCTACGGAAATTGACGTGATCCGAAGCCAGAAGGTTGCGATGAGGGTGGTTGACTCACTCAAGCTGGTGCAGAACCCCGAGTTGCGCCAGGAGCATGCTCGCAGCGCTTCAAGCACGCCAATCAGGGAGTGGATCGCCGATTTGCTGATCGACCAGCTCAAGGTCAAGCCGTCTCGCGACTCATCGGTTCTGCAGATCAGCTTTGCCGGCCTTGAGCCGAAATTCGCAGCAGAGGTCGCCAATACTTTTGCCAAGGCCTACATCGACACGAACCTGGATCTGCGTGTTGACCCGGCCCGTCAGCAATCGGCCTGGTATGACGAGCGGGCTGCAAAGATGCGGGCAGACCTGGACGCAGCGCAGACCCGCCTTGGCGACTACCAGCGCGAGACCCGAATCGTGTCGCTCGACGAGCGCCTTGATGTCGAAAGTGCGCGCCTGCAGGACCTCTCGAGCCAGCTCGTGTCGCTTCAGGCGCTGTCTTCTGAAGCCGATCGCCGTGCCGCGATCGCGGCACGGGCAGCCAAGGGCGGGACGAGCAGCCTGTCCGAGTTGCCAGACGTCCAGCAAAGCAGCCTGCTGCAGTCCATGAAGGCAGAGCTCAGCCGCCTTGAAGGGCGCAGATCGGATGTTCGTGCAAACCTCGGCGCGAATCACCCGGACAATCTCAAGCTCAACGAGGAAATCGATTCACTGCGCCAGCGTATCGATCGCGAAATGGTCAATGTGACCCAGGCCTTGAGCCGAACCAGTGAGTTGAATCGGCAGCGCGCCAATGATCTGCGCGACTCGCTCGAGGCTCAGCGTGCCAAGGTCATTTCACTGAAGTCCAAGAGAGACCAGTTCACGGTCCTGACCCGCGACGTCGAGGTCGCTCAGCGCGCCTTCGACGAGGTGGCGCAGCGCTCGAACAAGATCGGCCTGGAGAGCCAGTTGCGCCAGACCAATGTCTCGATCCTGGACCCGGCTGTTGCGCCAGCAAAGCCGTCTTCGCCGCTGATGATCGTCAACCTGATCGCTTCATTGGTGCTCGGCACCTTGGCTGCCCTGGCGGCCGTGCTGGCGGCGGAGCTGCCGAATCGCCGGATTCATTCAGCGGCTGATGCCCTCGAGATCGCGGGCGTGCCATTGCTGGGTGCGGTTGGAAACCGCAAAAAACTTTTCTCGCGCAAGCCGGTTCCGGCCCTCGCGAGCTACTGACCCGCCCACGGAGACACGAGATGAACTCACCGGAGCCGATTTTCCTCAACGTGGATCAGCCTTTGAACAATGCGCTCGACGATGCACAGCGCTTGAGCGACGAGCTGATCGCACGGGTCAAACTGGGCGATGTCTTGCGCAAGCTCAAGGCCATCGATGAAAGCGGTCTCGAGCGCATCGTGAACCATCAACGCAGCACCGGGCAGTTGTTCGGGCAGGCTGCTGTGGCACTGAAGCTCGTGGATGAGTCGACTGTCGCCCGTGCCCTGGCCGAGCAGGAACAACTCGCTGTCGATGAGAGCGTGAGCGGTGCGCTGTCGAAGGAATTGATTGCCGCCCACGAGCCATTCAGTCCCGAAGTCGAGTCGCTGCGCGCGCTTCGCACACGACTGCTCTTTGAACTGCGCCGTGATTCCACTCGAGGCAGTGCCCGTTCGATTGCCCTGGTCAGTGCGGATGAGGGCGAGGGACGCAGTTGGCTGGCCGGCAATCTGGCGGTCGTCTTCGCACAACTGGGTACGAGCACGGTGCTGATCGACGCCGACTTGCGCCGGCCACGCCAACACGAACTGTTCGGGCACCCAGACCACGACGGACTGGTGTCATGGCTCTCAGGTCGTTCACAGCGTCCGGCGATTCGTCGGGTTGAGTCGGTCGCGCATCTGCATCTCTTGCCCGCCGGCAGTCGCCCGCCGAACCCTCAGGAACTGCTGTCAGGAGATCTCTTTGCACGCTCGCTGGGCGCCCTGTCAAGGGAAGCCCAATTTGCGATCGTCGACACATCGCCAGCCAGCCTTTATGCCGACTTCACATTCGCTGTGCTGGCGGCTGATGCGGTGGTGCTTGTTGTGCGCCGGCGCACTGCACAGCGCCGCGTTCAGGCGCTGGTCGATCAGCTTCGCGTTCTCGGTCGGACACCGATCGGCATTGTCTTCAACAACCGGAGATGAAGACCATGTCTCAGACAATGACCCGATCCACGTCGTTTCCTGCGGCGGCCTGGCTGCTATTGGCCGCGCTGCTGTTCATGTATGTGCCGACCTTCATCGATGTGGCTCGCACATTCTGGCAAAACGAGCGCGGCACTGCCGGTCCGCTCATCCTGGCGATCTGCGCCTGGCTGGTCTGGGGCAAGCGTGATGCGCTCATGGCAGTGCCGCAACACCATGCCAATCCGCTGGGAGCATCCGTGCTTCTGGCGTTCGGTCTGGCCTGTTATGTGATTGGGCGATCGCAGGATTTGCACGTGCTGGAGGTCGGCTCGCTGATCCCGGTCTGTGCCGCGATCATCATGGCACTGCGCGGTACGCCGGGCCTGCGCATCATGTGGTTTGCGCTGTTCTTTCTGCTGTTCGTGATCCCGCTGCCGGGATCTCTGCTCGATGCGATTCTGGTGCCACTGAAGCAGCAGGTGTCGGCAGTCTCCGAGTCGATCATGTACGCACTCGGGTTTCCTGTGGCCCGCTCGGGCGTTGTGATCAGCATTGGGCAATATCAGTTGCTGATCGCTGACGCCTGCTCGGGTCTGAGCTCGATGATTTCCCTCACCGGAATCGGCTTGGTCTATGTCTACATGGCGCGCAATCCCGGTGTGTGGCACAACGTTTTGCTGCTGCTGGCTGTGCTGCCGATTGCCTTCGTGTCGAACATCGTGCGTGTGTGCCTGCTCATGTGGGTGACCTATGAATTCGGCGAAAGCGCAGGCCAGCGATTTCACGATCAGGCCGGGTATCTCGAGATCGTCCTCGCCTTCGCACTGTTCTTTGGTCTGGACGCATTGATCAACGTAATCAGAAAACGGGTGGCGAAATGAAGACCGCACTTATCCCTTTGTGGTCGTGGGTCTGGGCGGGTGCGATGGCTGCTTCGGTGGCACTGTCAGCCTGGCTGACGCCGACACAGTCGATGATTGCGCCGGGCGAGGTGGATCTGGAGGCATCGATTCCGAAGTCCTTCGGCGAATGGACTTATGTGCCGAGTGCGGTCACGCAGGTCAACCTCGCGCTCAAGCGGGACGATGACGATCTATCTGAGCAGATTTACGATCAGGTGCTGATGCGAACCTACCGCAATCCGAAGGGCGAGTCGGTGATGCTGGCGTTGGCCTGGGGGCGTCAGCAGCGCCAGGAGGTCAAGATCCATCGGCCCGAACTGTGCTACGTCGCGCAGGGCTTCCGGGTTGAGGCCAATCGGCCCTTCGATCCCTTGGGTGCATCCGGGCCTGCCGGGCGCGCGATGATTGCAACCCATCCGCGTCGAGTCGAGCCAGTGTTGTACTGGGTCAGAATCGGAGACACCATTTCAAGCAGTGCCTGGCAGACGCGGCTGTACATTCTGAAGGAGGGTCTGGGCGGGCGCATTCCGGATGGCATCCTGGTCCGAACCTCGCAGATCCTGCGCACTCAGGACGGAGCGCCCGCATCTCACGCATTGCAGGGTCGGTTCCTGCAAGACCTCGTAGACGCCATGCCGACCTCCGGCAGGGCCCTGCTGGTGCCTGCCGGAGCGCAGAAACTGGCGGAGTTGTCCCGATGAATGGCCCGCCCGAGAGGCGGTCAATGCCCTGGTACTTCAGCCCACGGGTCCTAGTGATTGCCGGGCTGCTGCCCGCTTATCTGGCCATCTGGCTGGCCAATGAAGTCTTCGAGTTCCGGCTGAGCACTGCAAAGGGATTCAATTTTTTCCACGGCGACGCATTTCTGGCAGGCTTGGGTGGGCTGCTGGCGCTGGCCTACGGAACGCTTCTGCCGGTCCATGTGTTCAATATCCGCGACCCGCGACGTCGCGGCCTTGCGCCACCGATCTGGTTCATTCAGGCAGTTGGCCTGCTGGCCCTGATTGGCTACCTCTACTGGTTCAAGGACATCATCTTGCATCCGGGCGAGTGGCTGGCCCTGATCAAGAATGCGGGTGCATCAAGCTATGCCGTGCGAGGCAATCTCGAGCGCAGTGCTGGCATTGCCAGCCTCGCATCGCTTGGCATCGCGTTCTTTGCCTTGGTGGCCCATCGAATCTGGGTGGTCCGGGCAACGCCGCTGCCCCTGTCGATCAAGGCAATGACCGTCTTACTGGCGATATTCACTCTGTTCCGCTCATTCGCATGGGCCGAGCGACTGGCGGTATTCGAATCCCTGTTCGTCGTCGGATTGTTCTGGCTGGGTTTCTCCGACAGGGCTGGCCGTGGGTGGATTGCGCGGATCAAGCCTGCGATGCCGGCCATTGCATTGCTTGGGGTGGTCGTGATTTTCGGAGCAGGCGAGTATTTCCGCTCATGGAGCCACTACTCGAACTACGAGACCGACTACTGGGGCTTCATCGGACAGCGATTGGTCAATTACTATTTCCAGGCACTGAACACCGGCGCCGGCATGATTTCTGTTCTCGATTGGCCGACCTACCAGTTCAGTCACACCCTTGAGTGGCTCCACAAATTTCCGGTGCTGCTCGGGCCGATCACCCGCTACCTGACCCAGGCCGAGCCCAATTTTTATCTGGAGCGATACGGCGATCCGGAGTTCAACAATCCATCCGGCCTGTTCAGCGTGCTTTACGACGTTGGCGTCGCACCGGCGATTGCGATCTTTGCACTCACCGGTCTGCTCGCACAAAGCGCTTTCCGCGCGTTTCAGGATCGCGCCAACATCATGGGGCTGTTCTTCCCGGTGTTCTTTCTCGCGCTGATCGAGCTGTTCCGGTACTGGTACCTGGGCAACAGTCGGTCGTTTTTGTTTGTGCTTGCGCTGGTGTTCGCTGCAATGCTGGCGCGGCCCCTAAACGCAATGGGCCGAGCGTGAGCGAGGTGTCGCGCCGCAGGGTATTGCGGGCAGGCCTGCTGGTGCCGTCACTACTTGCGCGGCGTGCAGCAGCTCAGGGCAGCATCTTGGTCTGCTCGCTGCCCGAAGCCCTGCGCATGCTTGATCGACCTGACGCCGTCGTGCGGCTGTGTGCTGGGGATTACCGAATCGACAATCCGCAAATTCGGCAAGGGCTGTCGGGGCGCTTGGTCTTCGAGCCCGGGGCCCGCTTGAATGCAGTCAATCGCGACGAGGGTGGGCTGCGGTTTGTGAACTGCAATCGACTGACGATCGAGGGGCTCGATATCCGTTGGCCCGGCCCTGCGGTCACCCGCTCTCATTACGGCGCGGGCGTTCTGTTCGTCGCCTGTGGTGAAACCGCTCTGATCGGATGCCGGGTGTTCGGCGCGCCGGGGGCTGGCGTGCATTTCGATGTGTGTCGTCATGTGAAGGTCGAGACGGCCTATGTCGAATGCAGCGGCGCCGATGGCGTGCACTTCGCCAATTGCCGTCAGGTCCGCGCGATCGATCTGACCACGGTCGAGACCGGCGATGACGGTGTGGCCTGTGTCGACTATGAAAGCAAGCCACCGGGATCGGATATCGATCTGTCCGGGATCCATGTCACTGGGTCCAGAGCCCGGGGCATCGCGGTGGTCGGAACCACTCGGGTTCAGGTATCCGGGTTCAAGGTTCATCAGACCGCCTCAAGCGGTGTGCTGATCGCGCA
>CAIXXI010000458.1 GCA_903923345.1 uncultured Burkholderiales bacterium
ACACCTGGGTGAAGAAGATCTCGACGCCTTCTCGAGAGAGCTTTTTCAGATCGATGCCGGCTTCGGCCATGCGGTCCATGCGCCCGATCGGAATGCCCCGCACGCGCTCCATCACGATCACGTTGGTTGCGCAGTAGTCCCAGAACATCTCGGGCACTTTCAGCAGCGTCGAGTTGCGAAAGTTCCGACGCAACTGATTGGCATTGGCCGCTTCGCGCACGAGATCGAGTTCGTCGTGCAGGTAGTGATCGAACTCCTCGATCACGTCCAGAGGACGCAGCCGCCGGGCATCGGCGGAGAATTTGATGGCCAGGGTGCCGGCGGTTCTCAGCAGATCGAGGTCATTGTCGATCACCTTGGCCATGCCCGGGCGCAGCACCTTGACGGCCACCTCGGTGCCGTTGTGCAAGCGCCCGAAATGCACCTGCGCGATCGAGGCCGAAGCCACCGGCTCAGGATCGAACTCGGCAAAGACCTGCTCGATGCTTCGACCCAGTCCGCGCTCGATCTCGGCGATCGCCAGGGTCGAATCGAAGGGCGGCACATCGTCTTGCAGGCGGGCGAGTTCTTCGGCCACATCGTGTGGGAGCAGGTCGCGGCGGGTGGAGAGCACCTGGCCGAACTTCACGAAGATCGGGCCCAGGGCTTCGAGCGCCATGCGCAGGCGCGCACCGCGTGGCGCGTCGAGTTTGCGGCCCATGCGCATCGCGCGGATCGCGCCGAGCATCCATCGCGATTGCAGCGTGGCCTGTGCCCCGGACGCGGCGATCTCGTCCAGGCCAAATCGCCAGGCGACGTAAGCGATGCGCGACAGGCGGCTGATTCTCACGACGCGCTCAGATCGGATCGGCGGCGATCGGCCGCTGCAGCGTGAGGATCTGCTCGCCGGGCACAGCGCTGTTCGACGGCGTGTGGGCTTCGAACACCGGGTCGACATCGAAGGCAATGTCGCCGTCGTCGTTGTGCTGGCCATCGGCGGCAAGCCCGGCGAAATCGAACAGCTCACGATCCATCAGGTGCGAGGGCACCACCCGGGACAGCGCTGCAAAGATGGTGTCGACCCGACCGGGGTGGCGACGCTCCCACTCCTGCAGCATCAGTTTGGCCTGCTTGCGCTTGAGGTTTTCCTGGGAGCCGCACAGCGTGCACGGAATGATTGGAAACGCCCGCCACTGTGCATAGGCTTCGAGGTCGTCTTCTTTCACATAGGCAAGTGGGCGGATGACCATGTGACGGCCATCGTCGGACACCAGCTTGGGCGGCATGCCCTTGAGCTTGCCGCCGTGAAAGAGGTTCAGAAAGAAGGTCTGCAGGATGTCGTCGCGGTGATGGCCCAGTGCGATCCGGGTGGCGCCCAGTTCATCGGCCACCCGATACAGGATGCCGCGCCGCAGGCGTGAACACAGCGAGCACATCGTGCGGCCTTCCGGGATGACACGCTTGACGATCGAGTAGGTGTCCTGGTTCTCGATGTGAAAGGGCACGTCGATCGAGCGCAGGTAATCGGGCAGCACATGCTCCGGAAAGCCCGGCTGCTTCTGGTCAAGGTTGACCGCGATGATCTCGAACGGCACCGGGGCACGCGCGCGCAGCGTGAGCAGGATGTCGAGCAGGGCATAGCTGTCCTTGCCGCCGGACACGCAGACCATCACCTTGTCGTTCGCACCGATCATGTTGAAGTCGCCGATGGCTTGTCCGACCTGCCGGCACAGGCGCTTGTGCAGCTTGTTGTGCTCGAAGGCCTGACGCTGTGCGGCGCGGCTGACAGGCCCGGCGGGGGCGATGGATTCGGGCGCGTTCATGCGGTGCGGCTGCGATGGACGACCACGCCAACGGCTGCGCAGTCCTCGAAGGCGGTGAACTTGCGAATGCGGATGTGCGCCGACTGGACATCGGGCATGGCGAGCAGGCGTGTGAGCACCCGATCGGCGAAGGTCTCGAGCAGGTGGATGTGGCCGGCTGCGGCGACCTCCAGCACGGCTGCACGCGCACCCTGATAGTCGAAGACTTCGTCGAGCCGGTCGTGTACCGGCTGAAAACGCGCGGCATCAACCTGCAGTTCGAGGTCGATGGCCAGTGGCTGGGTGCCTGCCTTTTCGTGCTCGAAAACGCCAATTCGCGCTTCGATGCTCAGGCCTTCGATGAAGACCTGCTGCGTGCCTGTTGCCATCGAGGCGTCGGATGCATGCGGGTTCATCAGAGCGGCGTGTCCATGAGGCTGACATCGCGCGGCAGC
>CAIXXI010000459.1 GCA_903923345.1 uncultured Burkholderiales bacterium
CGGTCGGTGAGCGAGTAGCTGAAGGGCCCGGCTGCAGTGCTGGTCTGAGCCGAGAAGACCTTCTCGTCGAGCGGTGAAGGACTGACCACGAACAGGATGCGGTCTGTGCCAGGCGGGCCGGACGCCTTGATCTTCCAGTTTGGGCGCGGCATCGAAACCATCTGATGCGCACGAACCCGGTTGTCGGCATCGAGTCTGTTCGGAAACAGGAGATAAAAGCTGCGCTCGTCGCTGCCCAGCAAGACGGCATACAGGTAGCCATCGGTGCTGGATCGGACACTGAATTCGAAGGCGTCCTGGCCGATCTTCAAGCGCTCTGGCGCCTTGACCTCGAGCGTTCGGCGAGGGTCAGCCTGGCTGAGAATGTCGTCCAGCGTTCCACGCGGCCCGGTGTCCTGCACGGTGGGCACACTTTCAGTCGCCGTGTGTGCAGCCGCAGCTGCATTCGACACCGGCGCTGCGTTGACGACCGGCGCAGCATTCGCGATCGGTGGGCTGTTCACGAGCGGTGCGGCGGGCAAGACAGTGGGCACAGACGGCATCGCTGGCACGACCACCAGATTGCGGTTGCCCTTGATCTGCAGGGTTGAGGCCAGCATGCCCAGCGCACGATGCGGCTCGATCAGCCGATTCATCCGGGTTTGAGCGCAGGCCCGAATTTCATCGAGAGAGACTGCGCCGCTGCCGTTCAGGTCACGTGCCTCACCGAGCAGGCATTGCGTCAGGGCATGGGTGGCATGCCCGCCCAGACCTTCGGTGTCCCAGCTGACTTCGTTGAAGTTGGATGAAGCGATCTGAACGAAATTTTCCTGGCGAATACCCATGCGCGACAACTCGCTCAGCAGGCTTCGGGTCGAAGTCTGATTCACGCCGACATCGCAGCGCCCGCCGGAGGATTCATTAAATTTCGCCTGCGGGACTCCGCCGGCACTGCCTGACCGGGTCATGCCGCGGATCACCCCCCCGGAAAAGCAGGCATCCATGACCGTGATGACTTTATCGGCGACCTGGCTGATCGGTTGAAGATGGGTGGCGATTTCAGCCTCCGACATCACGTCGAGCTCGGTGAACGGCCCTTCCGTGTAGGTTTGAAGCCCTTCGATGCACCCCTTGCTGCCCGGGAATCGAGCGCCATGACCTGACCAGTAAAACAGGACGCGGTCGCCCGGCTTGACCGCTTCACGCAATGTTGCAAGCGCTTTCAGGATGCGGGGTTTGGTGGCCGCTGAGTCACGCAATTCAATGATTGCGCGGGAATCAACCCCCATGGCCAAAGCCATTTTCCGGGCGTTTTCGACATCCTTCACAACACCTTTGAGCGGCGCGGTCGCCGATGCTTCGGAGTAATTTCCGATGCCGATGATCAGCGCATGTCTGCCTTCGCTCGCCATGGCCAGGTTGGCATTGACTCCGACCACGATCAGAAACAGCGCCATGACGGATTGCAGCGTGTTGAGCATGGGTTTTCGGTCTCCGTTGTTCCCTGCGCAGTCTAGATCCGAGCGGTTCAAACAGGGGTCGCTGCGCCGACAAGCGACCTATCAGATGGGATGGGTGACAAGCGGGGCTGTGATGCTGTGCGCCTGTCTGAACGAAGTCAGGCGTGCTGTGAGTGATTGAATTCGGTAGAGTCGCGCCATGCGTCCCGAACTGCAATCGATGATCGATCTCGCTGCCCACGGCGGATTGACCGATGTCGCGGGCCTGTTGGTGGGTCACGACACGGATTCGCGCAGACCCACCGGTTGCACCGTGATACTGGCCCCCGACGGAGCGGTGGCCGGTGTCGATGTCCGGGGTGCGGCTCCGGGCACGCGTGAAACCGATCTGCTCGACCCGGTCAACACGGTCGACACCATTCACGGTCTGCTGCTGTCGGGCGGCAGTGCATTCGGGTTGGCGGCCGCCACGGGTGTTGTCGACTGGCTCGATGAACGTGGAATTGGGCTGCCAGTGGGGCCGACCCGAGTGCCGATCGTCCCTGCGGCGATTCTGTTTGATCTCTGGATGGGTGATCCGGCGATTCGTCCTGATGCATCGAGCGGCCGGCGTGCCTGTGATGCGGCCTCGACGGCCCGGCCTGCAGAAGGCTCGGTCGGTGCCGGCGCCGGGGCAACTGTGGGCAAGCTCTGGGGCATTGGTCGATCGATGAAGGGCGGTGTCGGCACGGCCAGCCTCAAGGTCGATGGCGTCACCATTGCGGCCTTGATTGCGGTGAATGCGGTTGGGGATGTGATCGATCCGGGCACGGGCCAGCCGATTGCGGGTGCACTGACGTCAGATGGCCAGGGGCTGCTCGGCACGACGGCAAGCCTGATTGCAGGCGACACACCCGGAGCACCGATTCGTGCATCGGCCACCACGATCGGCTGCGTGGCGACCGATGCTGTGTTGAGCAAAGCTGACTGCACACGCCTGGCCTGCTGCGCCCATGATGGCCTGGCGCGAACGATCGACCCGGTGCACACCCTGTATGACGGCGATACCCTGTTCGCGCTGGCCACCGGGCGCAAGGCTCGTCCGGTCAATCTGCTGGCCTTGTCGGCCGCAGCCGCACAGGTCACTGCCTTGGCCGTCCTGAGGGCGGTCTACTGCGCGCACGCGGTGAGCGCGCCGGGTGTGCCGCAGGTGAGGACCTGGTCTGAATTCCGGAAGGGGACCGTGTGACGATGAAGCGCACAAGAAGCAGTGTTGGCAGAGTCATCACGGGCCGGGTGGTGTCAGCCCTGACGATCCTATGTGCTTCGGCGAGTTGGGCTGCCGGGCCGACTTTGCAACTGACTCATCAGTCCATGCGAGCAGTTGCCAATGACGAGATGGTGGTCACGATGGCAGCTGATCGCGAGGGTCCGCAAGTCGGGCCTCTGAATGAGGCCGTGGTCTCGCAGCTCAATGCCGCGATCGCAGAAGCCCGCAGGGTGGATGGGGTCCAGGCGCGTCTGGGCGGGGTCTCGACTCAGCCCAACTACACACGCGAGGGCAAACCGAATGGCTGGCGGGTCCGCGGCGAGGTGGTGCTCGAGTCAGGCCGAATGCCGGCTCTGGCTCAGCTCGCGAGCAAGCTCGGGGAGCGGCTGCAGGTGAGCTCGGTTCAGTTCCGGCTGTCACGGGAGCGGCGTCGTGCCGAGGAGCAGAGCTTGTTGCGTGAGGCGGCCCAAGGCTTTCGAGACAAAGCGCTTCAGGCTGCACAGGCCTTCGGTTACAAGGGCTACGACATTCGGGAGCTGGTGCTTCAGCCCGGGCAGGGTTCGATCCCACGTCCGATGATGATGGCCCGCAATGCCCCTGATATGGCCGCGGCTGCACCGCCGCCGCCATTGCCCGACGAAGGCGGCGACTCTGACGTGTCGGTTGCCGTCAGCGGCACGGTGGAACTGACGCGCTGAGCGATCAGCCCCGGCTGCGCCACAGCATCGCTGCGACACTCAAGGCAATCAGCGAATAGATCCAGAACAGGGGCGGGATGCCGACGATCTCGCCGATCAGACCGAGTGCCAGGGGCAGCAGAATTTGCGAGGCGCTCAGCAGGGTCAGTCGCAAGCCGGCGGCTTCACCGGCACGTCCCGCTGGCGACGCGCTGTGCAGGGCCGATAACAACAGCGGCTGGCCAATGCCTGGCCCCATGCCCAGCATGAAGGCCATTGCCATGGCCACAGGCAGCACGCTTGAAAAAGGCATGATGGCGTAACCGGTCAGGCTCAAACCGAGAGCCACGATCACCCAGTTTGAGGTGCTCATCACGGTCAGCAGGCGCGCCAGCAACAGCCTCACGACCAGGGATCCGGTTGAGAACGACGCGATCACCATTCCAACCGAAGACGCGCTCAGACCGATCGAATGAGCATGCAGCGGAATCAGAAACTGAAAGGCATCCCAGGCTGCGGCAATGGTCAGCGATGCGATCAGCGCATGTCGCAAGGGGCGGGCGCTGAGCAACTCGATCGTGGAAGTCCAGAAGCGCTTCGGCGTCTGATCGGAGCCCGGATCGGCATCGCGTGAGCTGGCGCCGATCGGCAGGTGCCGCTCGAATGGAAAGCGATAACAGGCAATCGCCACACACAGGCTGATGATCGACAACACCGCAAAGGCAGCTCGATAGCCTGCATGGTCAATCACAAAGCCCGCGATCGGCGGGCCCAGCATGCCCGAGAATGAATAGCTCATGGTGAGCAGGTTGAAGTTGGCGGTTCGCCGGGACGGACCACCCAATTCACCTGCGGCATGCTGCATTCCGAGGCTGAAGCACATGTGGCCCAGGCCAATGACGATGGCGGCCATGGCCAGGACCCATGGATTCAGCATGAAGGCGCAGCAGACCATGCCAATGCAGGCCAGCAATCCGCCAGCAGCCATCGGCAGACGCACTCCGACCCGGTCAATCAACTTGCCACCGCGCACAGCGAACATCAGCGGCATCAGGCTGAACGCAGCAATGATCAAACCGATGCTGGACGGTGACAAGCCGAGATGGACCGCGCTCAGCGCGGTGGTCACCCGAGTGCCGACCACTGAGGTTGAGAGCATTGCACCCAGCAGCATCACCCAGCGCATGGCCGGATCGGCCGTGATTCGCTGCGGACGCTGAGGGGTGCGGGGCGCGCTCAATTCAGGTCAGGCTCATCGTCCCTTGAAGACCGCGGGCCTCTTCTCAAGGAAAGCATTGACCCCTTCCCGATGGTCTTCGGTTTTGATGGCCTGCTTCTGCAGCAGGGCTTCCAGCTCGAGCTGGTCTGCCAGACCATTTCGACCGGTGGCAGCGAGCGACTGCTTGATAAAGTCATAGGCTCGGGTGGGCATCGCGGCCATGCGGGTCGCGATCGCCCGGGCCTGCGCCATCAGTTCACTGTCCGGATAGACCTTCCACAGGAGTCCGTAGTCGAGCGCTTCGGCAGCGGTGATCCGGTCGGCGAGCATCATCAGGGCTCGGGCGCGCACGTCGCCCACGATGCGTGGCAAGAACCAGGTGCTGCCGCAGTCCGGCAACAAGCCAATCCGGGCAAATGCCTGCAGGAAGGTGGCGGATTCAGCGGCCAGAACGATGTCGCAGGCCAGGGCCAGGCTCATGCCACCGCCCGCTGCCGTGCCATTGATGGCGCCGACGATCGGCTTGGGCAGCTGTCGCATGGCCAGAATGATTGGGTGATAGAGCTGGCGCATCGCGTCTTCGACATCGCGGCCGGTGCGCATCGAATTGGTGTTCAGATCGGCGCCGGCACAAAAACCGCGCCCCGTGCCGGTCAGCAGAACCACCCTGACCGAATCGTCTGACTTGGCCTGCGACAGGCCTGCGTACAACTGGGTGAGTAATTCCAGATTCATCGAATTGAGCACTGCAGGACGATTCAGGGTGAGGGTCAGAATCCCGTCCTGCACGCTCGATAGCACCGTGCTGTCACTCATGGTTGTTCTCCTCCTGAAATGGGTGGGTTCATCCCTGCCGGGGCAGGATGCCCATCGTCTTGGCGATGATGCCCATCATCACTTCATCGGCCCCGCCGCCGATCGAGCCCAGGCGGGTATCGCGCCAGAAGCGGTTGACGCGGGTTTCTTCCATGTATCCCATGCCGCCCCAGAACTGCACGCACCAGTCGGCGACTTCCCGAGCGGTTCTCGCGCCCTTGAGCTTGACCATCGAGGCGAGTTGCGTGACGTCTTCGCCCTGGATGTACAGCGCGACCGCCTTGTGGAACAGCGCACCGACGGCCTCGACTTCGGTCATCAGCTCGGCGAGCTTGTAGTAGATGTACTGATTGTCGAGCAAGGGCTTGCCAAAGGCTTTGCGCTCGCGAAGGTAGTCAATGGTTTCATGAATGACATGTTTGCTCTTTTGCCATCCGGCACCAGCCCACAGCCGCTCCTCCTGGAACTGCTGCATCTGGTACATGAAACCCATGCCTTCTTCGCCGATGCGATAGCGCTGCGGCACGCGCACGCCGTCGAAATGCAGTTGTGCGGTGTCCGAGGCGTTCATGCCGACTTTCTTGAGCTTGCGGGCCACCTCGACCCCCTTTGTGTCCATCGGCACACAAATGAGCGTCTTGTTGCGGTGAAGCGAGCCTTCTGAGGTGTTGGCAAGCAAACAGATCCAGTCGGCCTGCGTGCCATTGGTGGTCCACATCTTGCCGCCGTCGATGATGTAGTCGTCACCGTCCTTGCGGGCCGTGGTGCGAATCGATGCGACATCCGATCCGGCACCGACTTCCGAGACGCCCAGGCAGGCCACGTATTCGCCTGAGATTGACGGTGCCAGGAACTGCTGTCGCACTTCGTCGTTGCCATGCTTGGCAAGCGCCGGGGTGGCCATGTCGGTCTGCACCCCGATGGCCATCGGAATGGCGCCGCAGCGAATGTGCGAAAGGCCCTCGGCCATCGCGGCCGCGTAGGAATAATCCAGTCCCATGCCGCCGTATTCGAGTGGCTTGTGGACCCCAAGCAAGCCGAGCTTGCCCATTTTTCGGAACACCTCATGGGCGGGGAAGATCTCGGCCTTCTCCCATTCATCGACATGCGGGTTGATCTCGGCATCGATGAATTTCTTCAGTGTGTCCTGCAGTGCCAGATGCTCCGGGGTGTACGGCGAGGCGGCGAGTTGATTCATGGTGCGGTCTCCTGATGTTCTGTCTGTGCATGACTATACTGAGATTCCAATCACATTCAGGAGGACAACCCGCATGAGCATGCTCAAGGACAAAGTGGTGATCGTGACCGGCTCGGGCCGTGGCATCGGCCGTGACATCGCCCGGTTGATGGCGTCGCAGGGTGCCAAAGTTGTTGTGAACGATCCGGGCGTGGGCGCTGATGGTCTCGGGCACGATGACGGCCCGGCCGCGCAGGTCGTTGAAGAGATTCGTAAAGCCGGTGGCACGGCGGTGGCCAATACCGACAGCGTCGCCGAGTGGGAGTCTGCCAACCGCATCGTCAAGACAGCCGTCGATGCTTACGGCACGGTGCACGCCGTGGTCAACAACGCAGGCATCCTGCGCGACCGCATCTTTCACAACATGTCGGTCGATGAGTGGCATGCGGTGATCAATGTCCACCTCAACGGCTCGTTTTACATGGCCAAGGCGGTCGCATCGATTTTCAAGAGCGAGGAGCGCGGCGCTTTCGTGCACATGACCTCCACATCAGGGCTGATCGGCAATTTCGGCCAGGCCAATTACGCCGCTGCCAAGCTCGGCATCGTCGGTCTGTCGAAATCGATCGCACTGGACATGGCCCGCTATAACGTGCGTTCGAACTGCATTTCGCCGTTCGCCTGGAGCCGTCTGATCGGCACGATTCCGTCGGATACGCCCGAGCAGCAGGAACGTCTGGCCCGTATCCAGACCATGGAAACCTCCAAGATTGCGCCGGTTGCAGCCTTCCTGTGCAGCGATGCCAGCAAGGTCAGCGGTCAGATCTTCGGCGTGCGCGCCAATGAGATTTTCCTGATGGGACAAAGCCGTCCGGTTCGCTCGGTGCATCGCTCGGAAGGCTGGACACCCGAAACCGTCGGTTCGCATGCGATGCCCGCGCTGTCTGCCAGCTTCTATCCGCTCGAGCGTTCAGGTGACGTGTTTAACTGGGACCCGATCTGATCGGTCCCGGAACACCTGGTCGGTCAGCGTTTCGACCTGACCGGTCGTGCCGTCTTCGAAGCTGGCTTGGCCGCCTCGACCTCTGAGGCAAACGACTCGAGCAGTGCATTAAAACGCTCGGGTTGGTCGGCAAAGAGTGCATGGCCCGCGTCTTCGAAGAGCTCGACGCGGGTCTGCGGTCTGGCTTCCCGGTGCAGCCGGGCCTGCTCACGGTACTGAGGCGTGATCGCAACCAGCAGCGGTTTGTTGAATCCGCGCGCTGCATTGCGAAGGGCCTCACGTGGCAATCGATAGTCGAGCATTGACAGGCTCGGCTCCAGGGGCACATGCGCCATGGCCCGAACCAGTGAATCGATCTGCTCATCGCTTTGCTCGGTGCGAAAAATCGCCCGCGCAAACCCTGCAAGCGTGGCCTCACGGTCGGTGCGCAACTGGGTTCTGAAAGCCTCGATGCCGTCGCCGCTGCCGGCGGGGCCTTCGCCCAGAGAGCTGTCGACCAAGGCGAGCGCCGACATGGCCGCCGGGCCGAATCGATGCAATCCGTGCAGCATCTCGATGCCACTCAATGACCAGGCCACCACGATCGGAGGCCGCTTGAATCGCCTGATGAATTCGAACAGATCGCGCGCGCGTCGATCCGCGTCATAGCCGCTCTCAGGTGTGTCCGACTCACCATGTCCGCGCGGATCCAGTGCGAAGACCGACCGGGTCGGTGCGAAATGAATCAGGTGCGCGCGAAAGAGTTCTGCCGGCATGCACCAGCCGGGCACAAACAGCATGGGCAGGCGCTGTGAGGGTGTGCCACAGGACAGATAGGACAGCCTGACACCATCACTGGTCAGAACGTCATGGCGGCTCGGTTGTCTGCCCCGGGCAATCAATGCAGGCGCAGGCGCTGCGCGAGCCGGTTGAGCCCCGGCGGCTGCATCGTTCAAGACAGTCCACCCCAGCAGCCCGGCGACACCGCGCAGGGCATGTCGTCTGCGCAGGTCTGTCGGGCGGGCCATCAGGCTATTTGCGGCGTTGCGCCAGCAAGAGCATCGATCGTCCGCTCTTGCCGTGATAGCCGAACGGGAAGTTGATCGGCGGCACGGTTCCGGCGGCTCTGAACTCGGCTTCCAGGTCGGGCTGCGTGGCATAGGTCAGTGGCTTGATCGGTGCGGTGTAGACACCGTAGAGCTTGACGTCCATTCCGGCCGACTTGAGAAACTTCAAGGGCACGCCGGTGTCGTCCTGGACGATGATATCGGCGGTCTTGAGGATCATGGCGCGTGTTCCGGCGAACTGTCGGTCATGCAGCAGGTAGGACGCTGACTTGATCAGAACCGTGGCGGGCTGAGCCTTGCCCACGATGGTTTCCAGAAAGTCCGGGTACCAGCGCAACTCCTGGTCGGTGACGTCCAGGCCGTAGTACTCGAGGGTTCTGGGTGCCTGATTGCCGCGTACGAAGGTGATCCGGTTGCCGTTGAGGCTGATGCGGGGCCGCCCCGGCGGCACTTTTCCAGCCATTGCGCTGGGTGTCGTCTGTGCACCGGGGTCTGCTTTGGCGCCCGGTGCATTGCCGCTTTGCGCATAGTGGGCTGCGAGTTCCGGGAAGGGTTCGATTGATTCAATCGAAAGGATGCGGTTGCCTGTCAGCACCATCATCAGCGCGATCACTGGGGTCGTGCCCTTGATCTGCGGCGTGGTGAGTTGCTGCGACATGTACGAGGTGATGAAGTAGTTGCGCTCGAAAATGTCGGACAGCGCGTGACGTGCATCAGCCAGCATCCGGGCAAACTGGGGGCCATCGAGCTTGGTCAGATCGGGCAGGCCACCCGCGCGCTCCAGGCTGAAAAAGACCATGCGCGGATGGTTCGGGAACAGCGCGTCGGCGTTGAGAAAATCCGGGCCGGAAAACGGATAGACCAGGGTCTTGCTGGCTTCGGTCGGAATCTTGAGTTCTGAGTCGCGCCAGCTGCGAATGGCATCGAGCCTGCGATTGACCTCAATCCATTTGCCCTGCGACCAGTCACGGTGTTCACGCCATTCCGGCGTTGCGACCAGGCGGTCGACGACCGGATGGCCTGGCGGTGGCGTGACGCCCGCGAGCACCTGCGCGACGGTATTGGGCGAAATCGGTGCTGTCGCGACCTTCGCCTGAACCGGCGCTGCAACCGGTGCGGTTTCGGTTGCGGTGGACGCCAGGGCCGCGTCAATCAGGGAAATCGAAACCAGCAGGGAGAGAAAAAAGGCAGTCAGTCGCGACATTGATTTTGCAGGGCGCCTCGCTTTCGAGCCGCCACGATCAGTTAAGGGCAAGCCCTCATTGTGCACTGACTGCTCGATTCACCTGCCCGTGGGCGCAATTGAAGACCTTGAGCGCATCGGCTTTCTGGAATGGCCTTGCCGCGTCCGACTCAGTGCGATGGGCCATTCCACTGTGCTGACAGATCGATCAGGCGACGTTCATTGCCGCCTTGAGTTTGTCGATCATCGCGGTTTCTGCAGCGCTGACACGCTCGCCACCAAATCCGAAGAAGCCGCCTTCGGTCGCGGCCTCAGCCACTTTCTGAGCGATTCCGCCAACCCAGTCGCTGTAGGCTTTGGCGTCGGCAGGTGATTTGGCATTCAGTGCACGCACGGCCGTGCCCAGGGTTTCGTTGGCCAGGCCAGAGAGCTTGTCCATCAGTTCTTGCGGCTTCATGCCCAGTGACATCTGCGAGCGCAGAAACTGCTGACCGGCCATGGCTTCTTCACGACTCGACAGCTCGCGCAGGAACGCGTTGTCGGACTTCTGTGCCGCCATCACGCCTTCCATTGCAGCAAATGATTCCTTGAAGGTGCCGAGTCCGCTGGCGCCTGCTGCAGCGACTGCCACGGCAGCGATATGCGGGGCATTGCGAAGGGCTTCCCATTCGGCGGAGGTGAAATCGGTCTTGGTGGTCATGTGCAATCTCCAAATAAATTGAGCAAACAGCGTGTTGAGTTGAATCTGCTCCAAGAAAGAATTTTTTCTGAGCAGCCCTCCATACTATGCCTGACCCGGTGACGATGATGCGACGAGCGCCCGCACGGTAAGCTTGCAACCATGAACACCTCTGACTCTCCTTCGTCTGCGCGGGCAGCGCTCGTCTATCCCTTCGAAATTCCCGAGGATGGCCACTGCCTGGAAGTGGCACCCGGTGTGCTGTGGATTCGCATGCCGCTGCCGTTCTCGTTGAAGCACATCAACCTGTGGGCATTGCGCGACGGTGATGGCTGGACGCTGGTTGACACCGGAGTCCAGAACGCAGAGACCCTGGCCGCATGGCAGCGCCTGCTGGATGAGGACCTCGGTTCAGGTCAACCGAAGCGGATCATCGCCACGCACATGCATCCCGACCATGTCGGGATGGCCGGTTGGCTGGCTCGAAAATTCGACATCGAACTCTGGATGACCCGGCTTGAATACCTCACCTGCCGGGTGCTGGTGGCTGATACCGGGCGCACTGCGCCGGATGATGGGGTGCGCTTTTATCGCAACGCCGGATGGGATGAGGCTGCCATCGAGCATTACAAGGCCCGCTTTGGCGGATTCGGAAAATCGGTCTATGCCTTGCCGGACAGCTTCCGACGCATTCGCGACCGCGACACGCTTCGGATCGGTGATCACGACTGGCAGGTGATTGTCGGGACAGGCCACTCGCCTGAGCATGCCTGCCTGTATTGCCCGAGCTTGAAGCTGCTGATTTCGGGCGATCAGGTGTTGCCCAAGATCTCCTCGAATGTTTCAGATTTTCCGACCGAGCCCGAAGCCGATCCGCTGGGCGATTGGCTCGCCTCGATCGAGGTGCTGCTGCGCGAGGTGCCCGATGATGTCCTGGTGCTGCCGGCCCACAACGAGCCGTTCAGAGGGCTTCATGCGCGTCTGAACAAGCTTGCCTCAGGCCATGGCAAAGGGCTGGAGCGCCTGC
>CAIXXI010000460.1 GCA_903923345.1 uncultured Burkholderiales bacterium
CTGGTCGCCTTGATCGCGGCGGGATCAGCGCGGCCCGAGATTCTGGCGGTCGGCCTGGGCCTGATCGGACTGATCTCGGTGTGCGCCTACTGGCCCGATGGGCGCATCGCTCGCCGGGACGACCCGGCCACCGCGCAAGATGAACCGACCGAGGCACCCACAACCTCGGTGGTCGCCATGGTGGTCACCGGATGCCTGGGAATTCTGTGCGGAACCGGTCAGGAACGGGTTGCGGTGCCGCTGGCGATCGTGGTGGCGAGCCTGCTTCATTTCAAAGGGCAACTCGAGGGTCTGGCCGGTCGGCTGTCCGGAGGCGACCTGATCCCGATCCTGCAGTTCGGCGCGCTGATGTTCATCGTGCTGCCGCTGCTGCCCGACACGGCCTATGGCCCGGGCGGCTCGCTGAATCCGCACGACATCTGGATGATGGTCGTACTGGTTGCCGGGGTCGGGCTGGTCGGCTTCTTCTCGTTGAAGTTCGCCGGGCAGCGTTTCGGTGCGCCACTGGCCGCCGTGGCCGGCGGACTGGTGTCTTCGACGGCAACCACACTGGTGTTCGCCCGCCATTCCCGAGTCAGTGGGGCAGCCGCTTTGCTGACCCTGCTCGTGCTGCTGTCGAATCTGACGATGCTTGCGCGCCTGTGCGTCATGGCAGCGATTCTTCAGCCGCGTTTGCTCGGCCATATCGCCCTGCTGGCCGGATGCGCGGCCTTTGCTGCGATCCTGGTCGGACTGTGGCTGAGGCCCAGAGTCCTGGCCGAGAGCGATCTGCCGCTGCCTCGGGTCGAGAACCCGACCCGACTGAGCGTGGCGCTCGGATTCGGGCTGGCTTACGGGCTGGTGTCGCTGGTCGCCGCCGTCGCCTCTCAGCAATTCGGACGCAGTGGCCTGTTCAGCGTCGCAGCACTCTCGGGACTGACCGACGTCGACGCCATCTCGCTGTCGAGCTTCAGGCTGTTTGGCGCGGGGACACTCGATCGCTTCGGCGCCATCGCCTCGGTCGGCATCGCGGTCATTGCGAACATGGCCTTCAAGGGTGCGCTGGTCTTTGGCAGCGGCAGCCGGGAACTGGCGCGCCTGTGCGCAATCGGCTTTACCGCCATGTCCATCGCGATCGCGCTGGCCATCGCGCTCGTTGCGCACTGAGCGCGAAGCGATCACCGATCGCCTCACGCCCCTCGGTGCGTCAGCCCTTTGAAGCCAGTGCCTTGGCGCGAATCTCGTCCAGGGTCTGAACCGGTGTGATCGCCTGAGGATCGATCACCAACTCGATGAGGGCCGCCTTGCCCGACGCCCGGGCCCGCTCGAATGCAGCAGCGAATTGCGCGGTCTCGGTGACCCGCTCAGCATGGCAGCCATAAGCCGTCGCAAGACCGACGAAATCCGGGTTCTGCAAGGCCGTGCCGTACACCCGAGCCGGATACTCACGCTCCTGATGCATCCGAATCGTGCCGTACATGCCGTTGTTCACCAGCACGACGATCGGCTTGGCCCCGTACTGAACGGCGGTGGCGAGTTCCTGGCCGTTCATCATGAAATCGCCGTCGCCACTGAAGGCGATCACCACCCGGTCCGGATGGCACAGTGATGCCGAGATGGCTGCCGGCACCCCGTAACCCATCGCGCCGGAGGTGGGTGCCAACTGCGTCTTGTGCAGGCGGTGTCGATAGAAACGATGCACCGGCGTGGCGAAGTTGCCCGCCCCGTTGGTGAGGATCGCATCGGCCGGCAGGCTGGCATCCAGGTGCAGCACACACTGCGGATAGTCCAGAGCGCCGGGTTGTACACGCGGCACCCGCCACTCGGCATAGTCGGCCTGTGCAGCCGCCAGCCAGCCCGACCATCGGGCTGCCTGCGTGGCTGCTGAGGGCGGCACGACCTCATCCAGGGCCCGGGCGAACTCGCGATTGCTGGCCAGGATCGGCAGGTCGGCATGAAAGACCCGACCGAATTCATCTGCCCCAGGGAACACATGCACCAGCGATTGCGAGGGCGTGGGCGACTCCAGCAGGGTGTAGCCCGCGGTGGTCATCTCGCCCAGCCGCACCCCCACTGCGATCAGCAGGTCAGCCTCGCGAACCCGGGCACCGAGTTTCGGATTGACGCCGATACCGACCTCGCCGATGTAGTTCACATCGCTGTTGTCGTAGGCATCCTGATAGCGCCAGGCGCAGGCCACCGGCAGGCCGAAGCGATGCGCGAAGGCCTTGACCGAGGCCCTCGAAGCCTCGTCCCAGCGCGAACCCCCGACCAGCAGCAGGGGCTGCCGGGCCGTCTCGAGCTTCGCAGCCAGTTGTGCCATCTGAGCCGCAGCCGGCGCGGCCTGGACCGGGATGTAGGGCTTCGCATCGGCCACGGTGGCCAGCGTGGTGAGCATGTCTTCGGGCAGCGCAAGCACCACCGGACCCGGACGCCCCGAGGTGGCCACATGAAACGCATGCTGCACATATTCGGGGATGCGATCGGCACGATCGATCGAAGCCACCCACTTGGCCATCTGCCCGAACATGCGGCGATAGTCGATCTCCTGAAAGGCTTCCCGATCCAGGCAATCCGTGCCCACCTGGCCGATGAACAGGATCATCGGTGTCGAGTCCTGGAAAGCGGTGTGCACGCCGATCGAGGCATTGGTTGCGCCCGGCCCGCGCGTGACAAAAGCGATGCCCGGATCACCGGTCAGCTTGCCCCAGGCCTCGGCCATGTTGGCAGCACCGCCTTCCTGGCGGCAGACCACGAGTGGCAAGCGATCGCGCACGTCATACAAGGCATCGAGCACCGCGAGAAAGCTCTCGCCCGGCACGCAGAAGGCCCGCCGCGCACCGTGCACACACAGCTGATCGACCAGGATCTGTCCGCCCGTGCGCGCCTTCAGTGCCGCGCTGTTGTCGCCTGAACCCATCTCGTCCTCCAAAAAAATATTGGGGTCGGAACACAATTTTTTCTGCCGACCGCGACCGAGCGCGAGTGTCTCACGCGCGCTGCACGGATTTCCCGCGCAATGCTGGCAAAATGGCAGATTCGCCCGTCGCGTCATTCACTTCCGGAACCTCATTCGCCCCATGTCTCAAGTCAAGAAAGTCGTGCTCGCCTACTCCGGCGGCCTGGATACCTCAGTCATCCTCAAATGGTTGCAGGACACCTACGGCTGCGAAGTCATCACCTTCACCGCCGACATCGGCCAGGGCGAAGAACTCGAGCCCGCCCGCAAGAAAGCCGAAATGTTCGGCGTCAAGAAGATCTACATCGAAGACCTGCGTGAAGAATTCGTGCGCGACTTCGTCTTCCCGATGTTCCGTGCCAATGCGCTGTACGAAGGCGAATACCTGCTGGGCACCTCGATCGCCCGACCCCTGATCGCCAAACGACTGGTTGAGATCGCCCGCCGCGAGAAAGCCGACGCAATCAGCCACGGCGCCACCGGCAAGGGCAACGACCAGGTGCGTTTCGAACTCGGCGCCTACGCGCTGATGCCCGATGTCAAGGTGATCGCCCCCTGGCGCGAATGGGATCTGCTGTCGCGCGACAAGCTGCTCGCCTATGCAGACACGCATGGCATCCCGGTCGATTACAAAAAACGCAAGGGCGAAGCCCCCTACTCGATGGATGCGAACCTGCTGCACATCTCCTTCGAAGGCGGTGTTCTGGAGGATCCCTCGCGCGCGCCCTCGGAAGACATGTGGCGACTGACCGTCTCGCCCGAGAAGGCGCCGGCCAAACCCGAACTCGTCGAGATCGACTTCCTGCGCGGCGACCCGGTCGCCATCAATGGCGTGAAGATGAGCCCGGCGCAAGTGCTCACCGAACTGAACCGCCTGGGCGGCAAACATGGCGTCGGGCGGCTCGATCTGGTCGAAAACCGCTATGTCGGCATGAAGTCGCGTGGCTGCTACGAAACCCCCGGCGGCACCGTTTTGCTGCGTGCGCACCGGGCCATTGAGTCGCTGACCCTCGATCGCGAGGTGGCCCACCTCAAGGACGACCTGATGCCCCGCTATGCCAGCCTGGTCTACAACGGCTACTGGTGGAGCCCGGAGCGGCGTGCACTGCAGGTGCTCATCGACCACACCCAGGAAAGCGTCACCGGCCGTGTGGTGGTGAAGCTCTTCAAGGGCAATGTGATCGTGACCAGCCGCACCTCGGACCATTCGCTGTTCGACACCAAGATTGCAACCTTCGACGACGATGGCGGCGCCTATAACCAGGCCGATGCTGCCGGGTTCATCAAGCTCAATGCCCTGCGCATGCGCATCGCCGGCATCAAGTCGCAGGCCTCCCGCTCGGCGGCGAAAAAACCGGTCAGCAAGCCGGCTGCCAAAAAGGCCTCGAAGGCACGCAAGGGCTGAGGCTGCGCGCATCGCATTCCAGCGGCATCAGAGCGGATGATGACCGACGAGGTGGCTTCGCCATCCGATGAAATTCGGCTCGAGCGCATCGCCCTGGGCAGACCAGAGCATGCGCGAGCGCTGATCGAACTGCTCGACGAGTATGCCGCCGGACCGCAGGGTGGCGGCGTGCCGCTCGCCACGCAGGTGCGTGAGCAGTTGCCCGGTGTGCTGGCAGCGCGCGCGCATTACATCGGCTGGCTGGCCTTCGACGGCCATCAGCCGGTCGGTCTGCTCAATGCATTCGAGGGCGTATCGACCTTCAAGGCACGCCCTTTGCTGAACATCCATGACATCGCCGTCACCGCCAGCCACCGCGGACGAGGCATCGGCCGAGCCCTGCTGGCGCAGGCCGAGCGACATGCCCTGAAAACCGGCTGCTGCAAGCTCACGCTCGAAGTGCTCGAAGGCAACCGCACGGCCATCGGCCTGTATCGTGATGTCGGATTCGCCGCCTACGAACTCGACCCGACGATGGGTCGTGCGATGTTTTTTGAGAAATGGCTCACCCCCTAGCTTTCAAGGAGTCCCCATGCCTTCATTTGACGTGATGTGCGAGGCCGACACGGTCGAGATCCGCAACGCCCTGGACCAGGCCAACAAGGAAATCACCAACCGTTTCGACTTCAAGGGCTCCGATGCCCGCATCGAACTGGCTGACAAAGTCCTGACCGCCTATGCCGACGATGACTTCAAGCTCGGTCAGGTCAAGGATGTGCTGCTCGCCAAGTTCGCCAAACGCAGCATCGATGTGCGCTTTCTCGATTACGGCAAGATCGACAAGATCAGCGGCGACAAGCTCAAGCAGACCATCACCGTGCGCCACGGTGTCCCGACCGACGCAAGCAAGAAAGTGGTCAAGCTGCTCAAGGATGCCAAACTCAAAGTGCAGTCTTCGATCCAGGGCGATGCAGTGCGGGTCACCGGCGCCAAGCGCGACGACCTTCAGTCGGCGATCGCGCTGATCAAGAAAGACGTCGACGATTTGCCGCTGACCTTCGGCAATTTCCGGGACTGACCCGGCGACCATCGCCATGTTTGAGCCTCAGGGCGAGGTGCCCGATGAGATTGCCGCGCACCTCGTGCCGATTCGCATCGACGGGATCGACGTCGGTTGGGTGCTGCCGGGCTGGCTCGAGCGCCTGCTCCAATCCCCGTCCCCGTTTCGGCTCGAGGGCGAATCGATACGCATCGAGTCCGTGTTGCAGACCTTCGCCAGCCGCAATGCCGCACTGGCGCGATGGGCTGACGATGCACGGCATCGCTGGAATCTGCCGGGCTGGCGTGATGAGCGCATTGTGCTGCGGGACGCTGGACGTCCGATTCTGAGCATCGAGCGCGCGCTGCTGCGGCCTCTGGGCATGGTGCTTCGCTCAGCGCAGGCCAACGCCTGGTGCATGACGGCGGCCGGTCCGCTGCTGTGGGTCGCACGCCGCGCCCAGTCCAAGCCGGTGGAGCCGGGCAAGCTCGACGCACTGGTGGGCGGCGGCATCGCAGGATTTGACGAAGCTCGCAGCACGCTGATCAGGGAGTGCCAGGAAGAAGCGGGCATCGCGCCGCATCTGGCGCAGGCTGCCATCGAGGTCGGGTCGATCGGGATTGCGTATGTCGCCGAATATGACGGGCTGGCAGCCCTTCACCGCGAACATGTCGAGCTCTTCGATCTGCAACTGCCGCCCGACTTCATTCCGATCGCCATGGATGGCGAACATGAAGCCATCCTGCCGATGATTCCCGCTGAGGCCGTCGCCTCCATCCGCAAGGGCGGCTGGACCCGCGAAGGCTCAGCTGCCACCCTGGATCTGATCCAGCGTCAGGGCTGGTGATCGACCGCCGTGAACGAGCCTGGATTCAAGCAGGGATCAGGATTCGATCCGGGCGTAGGCCGAGTGGTTGTGGATCGACTCGAAATTCTCGCCCTCGACCACAAAAGATGCCAGACCCGGTGTGGCCCGGACGGTGGCGGCCACATCACGCACCAGATCTTCGACGAACTTGGGATTGTCGTAGGCGCGTTCGGTAACATGCTTCTCGTCAACCCGCTTGAGCAGCCCGTAGAGCTCGCAAGAGGCTTGCTGTTCGATGCGCGAAATCATCGACTCCACATCCAGCGTCGCCCCTTGTTCGAGGGTCGCCTTGACGGTGACATGCGAGCGCTGGTTGTGGGCGCCGTAGTCGGAGATGGTTTTTGAACAGGGGCACAGGCTGGTCACCGGGACCACCACCTGAAC
>CAIXXI010000461.1 GCA_903923345.1 uncultured Burkholderiales bacterium
ATCGGCCAGTGACGAACCGCCGCCGGCTTGCGCCAGCAGAAACAGGATCTCGCGCAGCATGCGGTCATCGCCCGGCACAGCACCCGGCAACATCACCGACTTGCGTAGCTGTTGCTGGATTCGCGCGACCTGGCGCTTGGCATACAGATCAGCCGGCAGCGCGTTCGAGCGCAATGCATCGATGAAGGCGGTGGCCGCACGCCAATACGCCTGCGAGGCAGGCTCGGCCTGCGCCGACTGCATCCGCATCGCGGTCGATTGCATGGCCTGCAGCGCCGCACCATCCTGGGCATTGCGAAGGAATCCGAGCAGCCCCCGCTCGAAGGTGGCCTGCACCTGTGCGGCTTCATCGCGGCCCAGCGGCTGCGCGGGGCTTTGAGACGCTGAGGGCTCGACAGCCGACAGATCGGGCAGGTACAGATCGGCCGGTTCGACCCGATCGATGCCCTGCGCAGACATCAATTCACGGTAGTGCGAAAACAGCGCGACGGGTGAGTCGCCTGACCCGGCCGCGACGCCCTCAAGATAGTCCAGGGTCGCTGCAAAGGTCCGCAGCAGCAGCGCGAGCATCTCGGTGCTGAACGGGCGTTCGCCGCGCTCGACCTGGGCCAGCAGTGATTCGCTGCGCTGAACCAGCACCGCAACGCCCTCGAGCCCGACGAATTTCAGTGCGCCCTGCGACTGATGCAGCCAGCCACAGGCCTCTCTAATCCGCGCCACATCGCTGCCGGCCTCGCCCAGATGCGCTTCAAGCGCAGCACGGGCCCGTGCCATTGACTCGCGGATTTCGCCCAGACACCAGGCCAGGGAGGTCAGATCAATCGACGCAAGGCTCATGGGGACACCCTGAAACGGGAGACCGACAGCTGCAACTCGCGCGCCAGCGTGGCGAGTTGAAGGATCGAGGCCGCGGTCTGCTGCGTGCCCTGCCCGGTCTGCTCGGTGAATTGAAGGATTCGGCCAATGCTGCGCGCGACCTCGCCGGCTGAATCGGCCTGCGTCGACGTCGTGTGTGCGATGCCCTCGATGAGTTCGGCAAGATGGCGAGAAACCCGGCCGATTTCATCGAGCGCATTGCCGGTGTCATCGGACAGGCGGGTGCCGGCCACCACGCCCTGGGTGCTGCGTTCCATCGCAGCCACCGCATCCTGCGTGTCGATCTGGATCGTGCGGATCAGGCCGGCAATCTGGCGGGTGGCCTGGGCACTGCGCTCGGCCAGCCGCTGCACTTCTTCGGCGACCATTGTGAAACCACGGCCTGCTTCACCGGCCGAAGCGGCCTGGATTGCGGCGTTCAGCGCCAGCACATTGGTCTGTTCGGTGATATCCGAAATCAATTCGACGATCTCGCCGATCTCCTGTGAAGACTCGCCCAGCCGCTTGATGCGCTTGGCGGTTTCCTGAATGTGGTCCCGAATGCCATCCATACCGGCAATCGCCTTTTCAACAGCCTGGCGTCCCTGCTCTGCGGCAGCCAGGGACTGGCGTGCAACCAGCGCCGACTCAGAGGCATGGGCGGTGACGTCCTGAATCTGATTGGCCATGTACAGCACTGACTCGCCGGTCTGGCGGATCTGCGTGGACTGCTGCTGCATCGTGGCCTGCAGATCGGCTGAGATCGTCTGGGCACGGGTCGAGGCGTCATTGACCAGCCCGGCGGTGGCATTGACTCGCGCCACCAGATTGCGCAATTCCTCGACGGTGTAATTCACGGAATCTGCGATCGCACCGGTGATGTCTTCCGACACGGTGGCCTGCACGGTGAGATTGCCGTCAGCGACATCCTGAAGCTCGTTCATCAGTCGCAAAATGGCTGCCTGGTTCTGGTCATTGGTGCGCTTGGCTTCTTTCTCGAGCCGCTCGGCCTGCACGCGTTGCGCATCGGCCTCGCGGGCCCGGCGTGCGACGTCCTGGAAATAGACCAATCCCATGCCGAGCACCGAGATCGCCGAAATCGCCAGCAACACCGCGGTGGCTATGCGCATCCATGACGTGCCGGTCTGTGCATCCAGCAGGTAGGCATTGAGCTCTTCCAGTGCGATCCGAAGCGGCTCGTTGTCGCCCGACAGGCGCTGTTCAGCGGCACGCGCGGCCTGAAGCCCCGGCAGACTCTCCACCAGTGAGGCCAGCGGGACACTGAGCCTTGAATACGCCGATTTGATTTCCAGCAGACGGGTGCGCGTCTCGACATCACGCGGCGCACCCGAGCGGCGTGCTTCCAGTGCATTCAGCAAGGAATCAAGCGCTGCGGCAAACGACGCCGCATCGCTGCGCAAGGCCAGTGCGCGCTCGGAAGTCGGCCCGGCGAGTTGGGTCAGCTGGATCACTTCGCGGGCCATGCGTTCACTGACCGCGAACAGGCGCGCGGCTGCAAGCGATTCCGAAGCCGGTGTGCCCGGCCCACTCAGCAGCTGCGAGACCTGTTCGGCGCGATCGGCCAGGGCGGGCAGTTCGCTCATCAAGCGGGCCATTGCACCGGCATTGCGCGCCAGCAATGCCTGCTGGCCGAGCAGTTGTTGAGCCGATCGTTCGGTGCTCAACCACAGGTCCTCGACATTCCTGAGCCTGGGAGCGAGCGATTCATCGACCGGCTCCATGCGCCGATCAAAGACCATACCGCCCGATTTCAGCAGGGCCACCGAATCGGCCAGCCGCTTGCGGCTCTCGCCGAAATGACGCAAGGCGTCGGGCTGACCACGGGCTGCTGCCGGCGCCACACGCGCCAGTCGCTGCGAATGCATCAGAGAATCACCAAGCAGGCGATTCTGCATGCCCAGTGACAGGGTGTTATTCGTGTCCAGCCAGATGCACACGCCTGCCAGCAACAGACTGAGCGCCAGCAGCGGAAACAGGATGGCGAGCTGACGCCGCAAGGGCAGGTGCCCGATGAACGGGACGGTGAGCCGGCCACTGGGCATCGCAGGCTTTGACGCCGGACTCGCGGGCTGCTGCTGCTGCGGCGGCGCTTCGGTGCGACTCGCGCCGGACGGCTGGATCAATTGACCCGGCACCGCCGATCGCAGCGCGACCGGCGTCATGGAGGTCGGTCCATCGATGATCGCGGTGTCCGGATGCTGCGGACCGGATGCGCGCGCGCCCGAACCGAGGGGCAGCAGGCGTGACAGATTCAGTCGCATGGGCAGTGAGGGGCTCGCACAGCGCTTCAGCGCCCCGCCATCAGGAAATCGCTGCCGGCGGCCAGGCGCGCCAGGTCGAGTTCGTGCCAGCGCTGACCCTCAGCATCAATGAATGCCCGACCCACCCAGAGCGCCGTGCCCATGCCGTGCCCGCCCGGTTCGACCGGCTCGGCCTCGTGCATCGCGGCCACATTGCGCAATCCGAACATGCGGGTGACCAGAATGGCAGCATTAAAATTCAGTCGGGTTGCCAGAGCGAGCAGTCGGGACTCCTTGCCCGGCTCGGTTCGACCCGTGCCAGCAAAGCGGCGCAGATCGACCACGGTGTACAGGGCACCGCGCAGGTTGACCAAACCCAGCAGCCACTCCTGGGTGAGCGGCACGGGTGCGATCACATCCGGCACCGGCACGATCTCGCCGGCCTGCGAGAGTTCAACCAGCCAGCGCTGCTCACCGATCATCAAGCCGAGACGAGCGTCCGATGATGCGGGCTCACTCGCCGCACCCGGCAGGCCTGCGCCGGCGCGTTGCGGCGCATCGTCACCCTCTGCTGGCGTCGAATGAAACATCCCGGTGGCCTCTCAGTGCACCAGATCGGCGATCTTGGCCAGCAATTCTTCGACATCGACTGGCTTGATCACATAACCGCGGGCGCCCTGGCGCATGCCCCAGATGCGGTCTGTATCGGCGGACTTGCTGGTGCACAGGATAATCGGAATCGACTGCGTTTCCGGGTCTCGGCCCAGGGCGCGGGTCACCTGGAACCCATTTGCACCCGGCATGACCACATCCATGACGACCAGCACCGGCCGCTCGTGGCGGATGCGCGCAATGGCTTCAGCGCCGTTTTCTGCAGTCACCACCGAGTAGCCTTTTCGGGAAAGCAGGTCAACGAGGAAATGGCGCTCGGTCGGCGAGTCGTCGACCACCATGATCTTGCGGGCGCCCAACGGTGCGGTCGGTGTCGATTCGGGCAGGCTCATCGGGCGGGTGCAGCCAGAAAGGTTGAAGAACGGCGAGGCTCAGGCGCCCACTGGGCGGCGGGCATGTCGGGCCACACACTGCAGCAGACTGTCTTTGGAAAAGGGCTTGGTCAGATACTCCTCGCACCCGACCATGCGACCGCGCGCCCGATCGAACAGGCCGTCCTTGCTCGACAGCATGACCACTGGAGTGGCATGAAGCCGCGGGCTTTTCTTGATCAGCGCACAGGCCTGATAGCCATCAAGCCTGGGCATCAGCACATCGCAGAACACCAGGTCGGGTTCGTGGTCGGCCACCTTGGCCAGCGCGTCAAAGCCATCGCTGGCCAGAACCACGGTGCAACCGGCCTGCGACAGGAAGATCTCCGCGCTGCGCCGGATCGTGTTGCTGTCATCGATCACCATGACCTTGAGGCCGGCGATCGAATCAGAGGGGTTCAGAGAGTTGGGCACCGGGTGCTCGCCTTCGAGATCTGTTCAGGAAGTGAGCGGGCACGACACTCAGAGTTCAACCATCTCGAAGTCTTCCTTGCGTGCCCCGCATTCCGGACAGGTCCAGTTCATCGGGACGTCTTCCCAGCGCGTTCCTGCCGGGATGCCTTCGTCCGGAACGCCGACGGTTTCGTCGTAGATCCAGCCGCAAATCAGGCACATGAAAGTTCGATTCGTCGCTTGCTCACTCATGCTGTGTCCGTCGAGGTCCATTAGAAGGGGAGTGGGCGCATGTTACCTTCTCGTCCCGATGAGGCCCGCCGTTCCGCCGACGGGCGGGCCGCCCGCATCCGTTCATCATCCGGACATATGACCCACACCCTGCGCGGCCTGTACGCAATCACACCCGACGATACCGACACGCAGAGGCTGTGCGCACTCGTGGCCAAGGCCCTCGAAGGCGGTATCGATGCCCTGCAGTTTAGAGTCAAGGGCGGCTCAGCAACCGCCCGGCTGGCACAGGCGCAGGCGGTCAAGCGACTGACCGATGCAGCCGGCGTCCCGCTGATCGTCAATGACGATGTGGCCCTGGCCTGTGCCATCGATGCACAGGGCGTACACATCGGCCGCGATGACGGTGACCCGGCCCTGGCCCGCGACCGCATCGGACCGAACAAATGGCTCGGTGTGTCGTGCTACGACGATATCCGACGGGCACAGGCGGTGATCGGCATTGCCGACCATGTCGGATTCGGCAGCGTCTTTGCTTCGCCAACCAAGCCTCAGGCCGTGCGTGCACCCTTGTCATTGTTTGCGCAGGCGCGCGATCTCGGGCTTTGCAGCGTGGCCATCGGCGGCATCGATCGCCACAATGCTGCGCAGCCGATCGAAGCCGGTGCTCAGGCAGTGGCGGTGATCACCGATATTTTTGCTGACCCGGATCCTGCCGCTGCAGCCCGCAGCTTGCGGCAGATCGTTCACGAGGCGCTGCGCCGCACGGAAAACGCTGGCGGGGCTTAGGTCAGACTGACCCGCGCCCTGCAACGGGCATTGGCTACCAGGGCGTCAGCGACAACACCTTCAAGACCTCACCTGAGGGCAGGCCGATCAGCACGGCGCCATCTCGGGCGGGCGCACGCAAGGGCAGGTAGCGCACCTGATCCTCGGGCAGGCCGGTGGCAGCGATGGCCGCATCGATTTCGCCAGCGCGCTGCGGGTTGAGCGAGCGCAGCCGGGCGATCGGCAGGGCGCGGGGCAACGAGGCAGCAGCCTCCTTGCCGTAATCGACATACAGCTTGGGATGATGCTGAACATCGCGGCCGCTCTCGACGGCCTCAAACAGGACGGCATTGCGCTCCTGTTGTGACTCGGGCATCCGGGCAGCCACCCAGCGCGGCCCGAAGGGGTCCAGTGTGGCCAGCGGATTGGAACGCGCTTCACGGCGCGCCTGCGGCAACAATTCGGACGGTGCCACCACCTCGAAGCGGTCCTTGACCAGCACCACGAAGGCGGGTCGCCCCTGATGAACCGTGTGCAGTCCATACCCCAGTGCCCCCAACTGCAGGGCTGCGATGGTCGCGAGGTCAAGCGACAGATTGCGCTTGCGGCGGTCAAATACGATCAGCGTGAACAGCGGACCCAGCGCCACATCGACGCCGAGCATGATCAGCAAAATGGAGTCGACCCCGTGCAGGCGGGTCATCGGCTCGGGATACCAGGCGAGGAGGACCAGCGCCAGAACGGCGATTGCCACAATCGTGGACAGGGCGAGATGAACAGCCGCAGCGGTCAGTCGATCGCGAAGTCCGGGGCTCAAGGAAGGCCGGGGCGCTTTCGCAGACTTGGCGGCGGGACGGGGAGCAGCCTGCCTCAACGCGTGCGCGCGGCTCTCGGCAGCGCCTTGCGTTGCAGCGTCGACTTGAGGCAGTTCAGTGCGAAACATGGCGTTGGGTTCAGCTTGACAGATTGGAAACGGTGTTCGATCGGGTGCACGAGATTCGAGGCAGTCTAGCCGTCAGGATCAGGCGCTGAAGCACTGAACCGACGTGCGGCCGAACGAAGCCCTGCAGACGTGAGATCACACAGTTGCGCGAGTTCAACGGCATTCGGCTGGCGCAAATTTCGCCAGCAAGGTGCCGGCCGTGCCGCCCTTGGATGAGCCGGCGGCATTGCAGTACCAGGCGATCTGGTTGGTGGGTACGACGCCTTGCGTCAGACCCGATGCGCCATCGCGCGGTGCCAGAATGAGCGTGCCATCGCCGGCGACCGGGCTCATCGTGACGACGATTTCACCGGCCGTGCTGACCGCGAGGTTGCTCACATTGCGAGTCCCTGGAAAGGCGGCGGTGCCGCCGACACCGGGCGTGCCGAGATTCAGCTGGCTGGCGTTGGCGGCGTTTTCGGCGACAGTCGTCTTCAGGCCCGAGGCGAGTTCCAGGCCCTCGCTGGCCCGAGCGCGAACTGCATAGTCCTGATACGCCGGCAAGGCGACCGCAGCGAGGATGCCGATGATGGCCACGACGATCATCAGTTCGATGAGGGTGAAGCCCGATTGGGTGCGGGTCTTGATGTGTTTCATGGTTTCTCCAGGTTCAAATGAATAAGGGCAAGGCCGAATCGAGTCCGGACTTGCCCCAATCTCGCAACACTTTGCACACGAAAAAAAAGGGGGTCGCAGTACGACCCCCCTTTCCTGCTGACGACGCGATGGTGTGCTGTCGTCGCATGCCCTCGCTTATCGGCACTCGGCCGGAACGTACTTCTTGTCAGTGGTGGTCGCGCACTTCCAGGTCACCGAGGTTTGGGTCGGGGTGGTGTCGGCCACCCAGATCGGCGTCGGGGTGAGCGTCACGACAAAAGTGGCGGCCTTGGGAGTGCCCGTCACCGTGATGATGCCGGTGCCGCCGACTCCAACCGATGCCACATTCGTGGTCGCCGCCGGTGCTGCCCATCCTGCAGCAGCGCCACCGGATGCAACCGGTGTGCCGTTCAT
>CAIXXI010000462.1 GCA_903923345.1 uncultured Burkholderiales bacterium
CGGATGGCGGGTGATGTCGAGCAGGCCAACGACCTGCTGGCCTCGATTGCCCGGATCAATCGGCAAATCGGGCAGACCGCCGGGTCTGCTTCCGCGCCGAATGCCTTACTCGACCAGCGCGATACCCTGCTGGCCGATCTGAATCGGGTGGTTCGGGCCAATGCCAGTTTCGGGGCGGATGGCACGGTCAGCGTGACCACGCAAAGTGGCGAGCCGCTGGTCACCGGCGAGCAGGCCAGCCGCTTGTCGCTGGTGCCGGATACCCTCGATGCCAGTGCCTTCGACCTCTCGATTGCACGGGGTAACGGCACGGCGGTTCGGGTTGAATTGTCTGCCGTGGGTGGCAGCCTGGCCGGAATGGCCCGATTTGCCGATGACGATATCGCGGCTTCACGCGCGCGGCTCGGGCAGATCGTCGCAGGCGTTGCCCAGGCGTTCAATAACCAGCAGGCATCCGGCCTCGATTCGACCGGAGCACCTGGCAGTCCCTTTTTCACGGTTGGCACCCCGACTGCCAGTGCTGCCTCGGGCAATGGCGGCACGGCCCAGTTGTCCGTGTCGATTGCCAATGGCAGTGCGATGAAGGCCAGCGACTATGCGCTGGCATGGGATGGCAGCAACTATCAACTGACGCGTCTGGCCGATGGTCAGGTCAATTCATTCGCGGCGCTGCCGCAATCGATTGATGGGCTGACCATCAGCCTCGGATCGGGCACGCCAGCCCAGGGTGACCGCTTTTTGCTGCGCACCGCCAGCACGGTCATCCCGGGGCTTGCGGCCGCGATGACGGATCCGCAGAAGATCGCGACGGCCAGCGCGTCCACCACGGTCGACTGGGCCAGCGACAACCTCAATGCCAAGGCCTTGCTGGCGCTGGGCGATGCCCTCTCAGTCGATGGCGCAAGCGTCATCAACCGCTATGCCAGCCTGATCGGAGAAGTCGGCACCCGGTCTCAATCGGCGCAGGCGGCCAGCGACATGAGCCTTCGACTGGCCGATGACGCAGCCCGCTCCAGAAGCGAGCTGTCCGACGTCAATCTCGACGAGGAAGCGGCTCACCTGCTTCAGTTCCAGCAGGCCTATGCAGCCTCGGCCAAAGTGATTGCTGCGGCCAACGAGATGTTCAGGACCTTGCTGGGCGCGCTCGGCTGAGCGCGAGCAGGGCCCTTCATCGCACACCGGAGAATGCAATGAGAATTGCCACCGCCTATGCTCACCAGTCGGCAATTGACGGGATCAGCGAGCGCCAGCGCCGACTGGCGGATTCGCAGCAGCAGATCAGTTCAGGGCTTCGGGTCAATCGGCCTTCAGACGATCCTGCAGCCGCGGCTGAGGCTGAGCGCCTGCGTTCGCGCGAGGCGCGCGTGGATGCGGAGAAGCGAACCCTGAGTTTTGCGCGCCAGATGCTGTCAACCGCAGACAACACGATTGGCGATGCGGTCGGCGTGCTTCAGTCGGCACGCGAATCCCTTTTGCTCGCCGGCAGTCCGGCGCTGTCGAGTGCGGACCGCGCCAGTGTGGCGATCGCATTGCGCCAGCACCGGGAGCAGCTCCTCGAGGTGGTCAATCGCGGCGATGGCATGGGCAATTACGTGTTCGGCGGCCGGGGCACTTCGGCGTCCCCGTTCGCGCCGGATGCCGGTTCGAGCATCGCCTATCAGGCACCGGCCGGCACGGTCACCGTGGGCGAGTCTTTCACCAGTGAGGTCTCGCTCGATGGCAGCAGCAGCTTCACCAGCATCGCCCGACCGAGTGGCCCTGCCGAGAACATTTTTTCTCAGCTCGATACCGTGATTGCTGCGCTGGAGAATCCGGCCACCTCGTCGGGAGCGGCCAGCACGGTGGCGACCGGCGTCATCGAAACGCTCGATCGAAGCATCGATCGGCTTGGCCTGACACGCACGGTGGTCGGTGAGCGGCTCAAGGGCATCGATGTGCACGAGCAGGCCATGGAGTCGGGCAGCATCGACACCGCGTCCCGCCTGTCGGATCTGATTGATGTCGACTTCGCCAGTGCCCTGTCGAATTTTAATCAGAACCAGACCGCGGCCGATGCAGCCATGAAGGCCTACGCACAGGTCGCGAAGCTTTCGCTGTTCAGCTACCTCTGAGGCGTTTTCGAACATTTCGCCAGCTTGAGCAGGCCGATTGAAGTCGGCCTGGGGTAGGATCCGGGCGTCCATTTTCAGACCCGCCGCCTTGCCCCAATTCCCCGCTGCATCACGCATTCGCATCCTGCTGCTCGAAGACGATGCAGCCTGGCAGCACCTGATTGCGACCGGCCTCGAAGCCCATCGGATCGAGGTGCATGTTGCAGGCAGTGTTTCGGCTGCGCTCGAGCTATTGGCTGCGATCGGCCCCGATGCCATCCTGATCGATGCGATCCTGCCGGAATCGGACGGATTCGAGGCCTGCGCGCGCCTGATCCATGCATCTCGCGAGCGCCCGATTCCGATCCTGATGCTGGCCGACAGCGATGACGATCGGATCATCGAGCGTGCACTGGATGCCGGTGCGAGCGACTTTTTCTTGAAATCGCTTCAATGGCAATTGCTTGCCGGCAGGTTGCACAGCCTGGTCGATGCCGGTCGAATGCGCGATGAACTCGCCAGTCGTCAACGCAGACTGGATCGAGTGCAAGGTCTCGCTCAGAAGGCCCGTGCCTCGGCTCGACGCGCCCGGGAACTCGTTGACCGAGATCTGCTGACCGATCTGCTGGACCGACGCGGTTTCATTGCCGCATCCCAAGCGCGCCTGGAATCGATCAAGAGTGATCTGAGCCACCCTTCGGTGCTGTTGCTCATCGACATCGATCGCTTCAAGCGAATCAACGATTCACTCGGTGCCGAGGCCGGTGATGCCGCGCTGCGCGAGGTGGCGGCTCGATTGCGTCATGCCTTCAGAAATCTGCCCGGAATCATTCTGGGGCGCATCGCCAGCGACGAGTTCGCAGTCTGCTTTCCCCAGTTGCGAACCCAGGCCGCTGCCTTGCGCGCTGCTCAGATTGTGATGACCGAATTGCATCGTCCAATGGTTTGCGGCGGGCTGGAGTGCGTGCTCAGCGTCTCGGTGGGCATTGCTGCAGACCTTCCGGGTGCGGTGGGGCCAGACACCGGGATCGAGGCCTTGCTGGCTCAGGCAGGTCATGCATTGAGTGCGGCCAAGGAGGCCGGTGGCAACACGGTTCAGAGCTTTGAATCCGATCTGGAGCAGGCCGATCGGGAACGCTTTGATCTGGAGGCCAGTCTGCACGGTGCACTCGAGCGCGGGGAGTTGCGCCTGCACTACCAGCCGATCATCGATCCACGCACGCGACTGATGTCCGGCATTGAGGCCCTGATGCGCTGGCAGCGGGCTGATCGACTGCTGTATCCGGACGAATTCATTCCGATCGCCGAGGAAACCGGCCTGGTGTTTCGAATGGGCGAATGGGCAGTCGGCGAGGCCCTGCATCAGGTCAGACGCTGGCGAAACGAAGGGCTGGATGTCGGGACGGTTTCCGTCAATATTCATCCACGCCACCTCGAGCAACCCGAATTGGCGCGAGCCGTGGTCCGGGCCATCGATGAAACCCGCCTGCCGTGCGCCACACTCGAACTCGAATTGACCGAGACGGGCGTGATGCGGGATATCAAGCGCTCGATCAGCAGTCTGCAAGGGCTCAAGGACCTGGGCGTGCGATTCGCGCTCGATGATTTCGGGACCGGCTATTCCTCGCTGGCGTATCTGACGCAGTTGCCGATCGACACCCTGAAGATCGACCGTTCATTCGTCGACAAGCTGGATGCGGATGAGCAGGCCGGTCGGCAGAGCCATGCGGTTGTACGGGCGATCACCGCACTGGCCCAGGCACTGGGATTGTCGACGGTGGCAGAGGGCGTGGAGACCGCGGATCAGCTCGAGTCGCTGCGTAAACTCGGATGCGACGATGTTCAGGGCTATCTGTACGCCCGACCGATGCCTGCGAACGAACTGGCACAATGGTGGAAAGGCTTCGCGTCGACCCGCACGCTGCCCATTCCCCAGTTCGTGCCTTCATGAATCCAGACACGCTCAAACAGCTGGCGGCCCGCGCCGCGATTGAATACCTCGAAGAAGGCTGCGTCGTGGGCGTTGGCAGTGGCTCCACGGTCGGCCATTTCATTCGTGAATTGGGTGCAGTCCGAAACCGAATTGCCGGTGCGGTCTCGAGCTCTGAGCGAAGTAGCGAGCTCTTGCGGGAGCAGGGCATCACCGTGCTGCCGATCGACGCGGTGCAGTCGTTGCCGGTCTATGTCGACGGCGCAGACGAGGTGGACCCGAAGCTCGCCTTGATCAAGGGTGGTGGCGGGGCGCTGACCCGGGAAAAGATCGTGGCCGAGATTTCCGAGCGCTTCGTGTGCATCGTGGATCGGTCCAAGCTGGTGCCAGTGCTCGGGCACTTTGCCTTGCCGATCGAAGTGATCCCGATGGCCTGCGCACAAGTGACGCGGGCGATTGCACGGCTGGGTGGCGAGGCGCGTCTGCGAGAAGGCTTCGTCAGTGACAACGGCAACCCGATTCTCGATGTGCATGGGCTGCGGATTTCCGACCCTCTGGCCATGGAGACCGAGATCAATCAATGGCCGGGCGTGGTGACCGTCGGATTGTTTGCGCGCCGACGCGCCGATATCGTGCTGGTTGCTGATCCGCAAGGCATTCAGACGCTGCAGCCCTGAGTCGGGTTGCATCAATCAAAACAAGAAAAGCTGCATACAGGAGAGACCATGTCAGGAAGCAAACCGACGCCGACCCGCGACGCGACCGCGCAGGCCGCGCCACGCCAGACTCTCGGATTCACCGAAGCGATCGCGATTGTGGTGGGCATCATCATTGGCGCCGGCATTTTCAAGGCGCCTTCACTGGTGGCCATGAATTCGCCCAGTGAGGCCTGGCTGATGGCCGCGTGGGTGCTCGGTGGCGTGATCTCGATCATCGGCGCGCTGTGTTATTGCGAACTTGCAACCGCCTATCCCAGTGCCGGCGGCGATTATCACTTCCTGCACCGGGCGTTCGGGCGCCAGGTGTCATTCCTGTTTGCCTGGTGCCGCTTCTCGGTGATCACCACCGGCTCGATTGCATTGCTGGCGTTCGTGTTTGGCGACTACATGACCCAGGTGATTCCCTTGGGTCCGTATTCATCGACCCTCTGGGGCGTCGGCTCGGTGGTGGCACTGACCTGGCTGAATATCCGCGGCATCAAGCAAGGTGCAGCGACTCAGGTGCTGCTCACCGGCCTGGAAGTGGGTGGGCTCGTGCTGGTGTTTGTGGCGGGGCTGTATGCGGCATTCGCCGGGCTGGGCGCCTCGGCGCCGGCTGCGGCCAGCGCTGCGCCGGCGGCCGCCACGTCGGCTTTCTCCCTGGGCGCCTTCGGATTTGCCATGGTGTTTGTGCTGTTGACTTTCGGCGGCTGGAACGAGGGCGCCTACATCAGTGCCGAACTGCGTGACCGCGATCGCAACATGGTTCGCGTGATGGTCGGATCGCTGGTGCTGGTCACCTTGCTGTATCTGGCGGCGAACTGGGCCTATCTCGCTGCCCTGGGGCTGGGTGGGATGGCCAAATCCCAGGCGGTGGCAGCCGACCTGCTGCGGGTGACCTTCGGGCCGGTGGGTGAGGTGCTGATCTCGTTGATGGTCGCGATCTCGGCACTGACCTCGATCAATGCCACGATGATGGTCGGGGCCCGATCCAATTTTGCAGCCGGTCGGGACTGGGATGCCCTGGGCAAGCTGGGCGAATGGGTCGAGGACCGGGGCACACCGGTCAATGCACTGCTGGCCCAGGGGCTTTGCGCCTTGCTGCTGATCGGGCTTGGCCTGGCCACCGGGGGTGGTTTCTCGACCATGGTCGAATACACCGCGCCGGTCTTCTGGCTGTTCTTCCTGCTGGCGGGCGTCAGTCTGTTCGTCTTGCGCTGGCGCGAACCGAACGCGCCACGCCCCTTCAAAGTGCCGCTGTATCCGGTTTTGCCGCTGCTGTTTTGTGCGGCCTGTGCCTACATGCTGCAGTCGAGCCTGGGTTATGTCGGTGGCAACACCTTCCTGGGCGTCAATGCAGCCTGGGTCGGTGTCGCGGTGCTCGGGATTGGCGTCGTGCTGATGGCACTGCTCGGCGGCTTTCGCAGCTCGGGCAGCATCCCAAGGCCGAACTGAGCAGCGCGCTGCCGCGTTGCAGCCTCGGGGGCGAGAGCATCAGCTCCCCGAGGGCGGCACGTAGCCGGCAGCCTGATCGACCGGACCGCCGAAGAAATAGCCCTCCATCTGCTGGGCAAGGTACTTGCGAGCCCGGCTGTCGGCCAGGTTCAGTCGATTCTCGTTGACCAGCATGGTCTGGTGCTTGAGCCAACCCTGCCAGGCCTCTTTCGAGACACTCTCCCAGATGCGTTTGCCGAGTTCACCGGGGTAGGGCGGGAAGTCGAGGCCTTCAGCCTCCTGCTGCAGTTTGACGCATTGAACGGTACGGGCCATGGTGTCCTCGGGTGGGTGGTCAGGTGGTGTGCGGTGAAGGTCAGCGCAGGCTGGATGACGGGTGTGTCTCAGCTCAGGCGCTTGATCAGCACCAGAGATTTGCGCTGCCAGTTGTACAGATTCTTTCGAGCGCGCGGCAGGTCATCGGGCGTGCCCGGTGTGAAGCCGCGCTTCAGAAACCAGTGTCCGGTCCGGGTCGTGAGCACGAAGAGGCGGTCCAGACCGGCTGCCTTGGCGCGTTGCTCGATGCGCTGCAACAGGCGTTCACCGTCGCCCTGGCCCTGGACCTTGGGATTGACCGCGAGGCAGGCCAGTTCACCCATGTGGTCTTCGGTGAAGCCATAGAGTGCCGCACACCCGAAGATCACGCCATCATGCTCGATCACCGTGAAGTTCTCGACTTCGCGTTCGATCAGGCCGCGGTCTCGCTTGACCAGGGTGCCGTCTTCCTCGAGGGGACGGATCAGCGCAATGATCCCGCCCACATCATCGGATGCGGCTTCGCGCAACTCCTCGAGGGTCTCCTCGACCACCATCGAGCCCACCCCGTCATGCAGGAAGAGCTCGAGCAGCACTGAACCGTCGACGCCCATCGGCACGATGTGAGCGCGGGCCACGCCGCCGTCACAGGCGCGCAGCGCAAACTGCAGGGTATCGGCTGTGTCGGCATCCAGCTGGCCACCTTCGAGCAGGCGGCGGGCCGGGCCCTCGGCGATTTCGCTGATCAGTTCGCCTGCCTCGTCGGTGATGCCGCCGGAGGGCGTCAGGAAAATCAGTTTGTCTGCGTCAAGCGCGATGGCGGTCGAGCAGGCGACGTCTTCCATCGCCAGGTTGAAGGCCTCGCCGGTGGGCGAAAAGCCCAGCGGTGGCAACAGCACCAGCGCCCCACTGGACAGCGCCAGGCGGATGGTCTGCACATCCACTTTGCGCACCAGGCCGGTCTGTTCGAAATCCACGCCGTCGACAATGCCGACCGGGCGTGCAGTCACGAAATTGCCCGAGATGACCCGCACGGTGGAGTGCGCCATCGGGGTATTGGGCAGCCCCTGGGAAAAGGCGGCCTCGATGTCCAGACGGGTCTCGCCGGCAGCTTCCTTGGCGCATTCGAGTGCGATCGGGTCGGTGACGCGCATGCCCTTGTGATAGCGGCTTTGTGCGCCCCGAAGCGTCATCTGCTCATCGACCTGCGGGCGCGAGCCAAAGACCAGCACCAGCCGCATGCCCATTGCATGCAGCAGGCTCAGGTCCTGAACGAGTGCATTGAGGCGCCCGGCAGTGACCAGCTCGCCACCGAAGGCCACCACGATGGTCTTTCCGCGAAATGCATGGATATAGGGCGCAACGGCGCGAAGCCAGGCGACGAACTGGACGTGTTGGGAGGTTTCAGCCATCCGGAGATTATAATTTGATGGTGCGACTGCAGTTCCCAGAATCCTTGCCGGTTTCGGGCCGGCGCGACGAAATCGCCCAGGCGGTTTCATCGCACCCGGTGGTTATCGTCAGTGGTGAGACCGGCTCCGGTAAAACGACCCAATTGCCCAAGATCTGCCTGACGGCCGGTCGCGGCGTCAAGGGACTGATCGGCCATACCCAGCCGCGCCGATTGGCTGCCACCAGCGTGGCCCGTCGCCTAGCCGAAGAGCTCGGATCCCCATTGGGCACCGACGTCGGCTTCAAGATCCGCTTCAACGAGACCGTCTCGTCCACGGCGCGCATCAAGCTCATGACCGACGGCATCTTGCTGGCCGAGTCGCTCTCCGATCCGCTGCTGCGCCGCTACGACACGATCATCATCGATGAGGCCCATGAGCGAAGCCTTAACATCGACTTTCTGATGGGTTACCTCAAGCGGCTATTGCAGGGGCCGCGGCGAGATGACCTCAAGCTGGTGATCACCTCGGCCACCATCGATGCAGCCCGGTTCGCGGAGCATTTCGGCAGCCCGGGTCGGCCCGCACCGGTGATCGAAGTTTCCGGGCGAACCTTTCCGGTTGAGATTCGGTGGCGCCCGATTGGCGAGGATCGGACCGGCGACCCGACTCAATCACCCAGCACCGAAGACGATGAGACCGATCAGCCTGCCGCGATCGAATCGGCAATCGACGAACTCTGGCGCGAAGGGCCTGGCGATATCCTGGTGTTCTTGCCCGGCGAGCGCGAGATCCGCGAAACCGCCGATCACCTGCGCAAGGCCTGGGCTCGCCGAGGTGTGCGCAGCGGGCTGGTCGGCAGTGCCGAAATTCTCAGCCTGTTCTCCCGGCTTTCGGCTGCCGAACAGCAACGGGTGTTCACCACCGGCGGGCCGCCACGGGTTGTGCTGGCCACCAACGTGGCCGAGACCTCGCTCACCGTGCCGGGCATCCGCTATGTGATCGATACCGGTCAGGCGCGCGTCAAGCGCTATCGGTATCGGGGCAAGGTCGAGCAGTTGCAGATCGAAGCGGTGTCGCGGGCTGCGGCCAATCAGCGCGCAGGGCGTTGTGGGCGGGTTGCTGCAGGCATCTGCATTCGGCTCTACGACCAGGCTGATTTCGACAAGCGCCCGGCCTTCACCGATCCCGAAGTGCTGCGCTCCTCCCTGGCTGCGGTGATCCTGCGCATGAAGGCGCTCAAGCTCGAGGCGATCGACGAATTCCCGTTTGTCGATCCGCCACCCCGCCGAGCGATCACCGATGGTCAGGACCTGTTGCGGGAACTCGATGCCATCGATGAGGCGGGCGATCTGACCGATACCGGGCGCAAGCTTGCGCGTTTGCCGCTCGATCCCCGTATTGCCCGGGTGCTGCTGGCCGCCCATGAAGGCGGGTGTCTGCGTGAGGCGCTGATCATTGCCGCGGCGCTGTCGGTTCAGGACCCCCGGGAACGGCCGCTCGATCGACAGCAGGCGGCCGACCAGGCCCATGCGCGTTTCGTCGACCCGAGATCGGATTTCACCGGCTATGTGAAGTTGTGGGATTGGTGGCAGGCCGAGCAGGGACAGCGTGCGCCGGGCGAGTCGAAGCGAGGGCTTGCGGCGCGGCTGGAGCGGGAATTCCTCTCGCCCCGAAAACTGCGCGAATGGGCGGATGTGCATGCTCAGCTCAGCGAATCGGTGAGCGAGCTGAAGTGGCGCGCCAACACGCAGCCCGCTGTCTATGACGCCTTGCACCGTGCCCTGCTCGCCGGCCTGCTGGGCAACCTGGGGTGTCGCGCACCCGATGAACCCCACTACCTGGGCACGCATGCCACCCGGTTCTGGCTGCATCCGGGGTCGGGCCTGTCACGGCGCAGTTCCGCCTCGCGTGGCGCGCCGCAGCCGGGTGCCGATCCGTCCCGTACTGCGAATGCAGCGGGCGCACGCTGGGTGATGGCAGCTGAGATGGTCGATACCGGGCGGCTCTACGGACGCACGGTGGCGCGCATCGATCCGACCTGGATCGAGCAGGTGGCCAGGCATCTCATTCGGCGCTCCTGGAGCGATCCGCACTGGGAGCGCAAGGCGGGGCAGGTGATGGCCCTCGAACGTGCAACCGTCTATGGCCTGACGGTGTATTCACAGCGGCGTGTGCCCTATGCGGCCATCGATCCGAAACTGTCGCGTGAATTGCTGATTCGCGAGGCGCTGGTCGCCGGCGACTGGCAAAGCGATTGCGGGTTTTTTGCGCATAACCGCAGGGTCATCGAGGAAGTCGCCGAGCTCGAAGCCAAGATCCGGCGCCCCGACCTGCTGGTCGATGAGCAGTTTCTGTTTGACTGGTTCGACGAGCAGATCCCAGCGGAGGTCTGCACCGGTCAGCACCTTGAACGCTGGTGGCGAGCCGGCAGCCGGGCGAATCCCCAACTGCTGGCCTTGTCGCGCGATCAGCTGTTGCGTAAGCAGGCCGATGGGATCGACAACCGGAATTTCCCTGCCCGCGTCGGCTTTCGTGGTGTGAATTTCGAGGCCGCCTACCGATTCGAACCTGGCTCGGACGAAGACGGCGTGACCCTGACCGTGCCGCTGTATGCGCTCAATCAGATCGATGCGGCCCGCACCGAATGGCTGGTGCCCGGCATGCTCGCCGACAAGGTGGCGGCGCTGCTCAAGTCCTTGCCGCAGAAGTATCGGCGCCAACTGCTTCCTCTGGACGCCTGGGCTTTGGCGTTTGTCGAGCGCACGGGTGCGCAGCCGCCCGCCCGAGGGCTGTTGCCCAGCCTCATTGACGATTTGCGAGAGCAGTCGGCCATCCGCGTGACCGAGGCCGACTTCCGGCTCGAAACCGTGCCGGCGCACCTGCAGATGAATTTTCGGGTGGTCGATCCGCATGGCCGGTTTCTGGCGGTGTCGCGCAATCTGGCGCAATTGCGCGCACAGCTGGGCGCCAGTGCTCAGGGCAGTTTTCAGGCTGCGCTACAGCAGGCCGGCCTGAGTCAGCCCGCGAGGCCCACAGCTGACACACCTGCAGCCAGACCCGCATCGCCCCTGCCCACTGCGGCCGCGTCGGCGGGGGTCGCGACGGTTGCCCGTCGGGCCGGTGAGCGTTACACCGAGTGGGGGTTCGGTGAGCTGCCGGAATTGCTCGAACTCAGCGGGTTTGGCTCGGATGGGGGCCAGACGCTGGTCGGTTATCCAGCCCTGGTCGATCGAAGTGATGCCGTCGAGCTGCAGGTGTTCGATGAGCCGGAAGTCGCGATGCGTGAGCATCGGGCAGGCTTGCGTCGTCTGTTCTCGATTGCGCTGCGCGAGCCGCTGAAATTCTACGAACGCAACGTGCCCGAGCTGGCGCGGGTCTCGATGCTCTACATGCCCTATGGTGGCACCGAGGTGCTCAAGGCCGAACTGGTTGCGGCGCTGCTTGATCGGGCCTGCCTGGCCGATACACTGCCCGCTTCACGTAGCGAATTCGAGGCTCGAGTGGTGCAGGCACGACCGCGTATCACCCTGATCGGCAATGAATTGGCCCGCACGGTGCTGGCCATCCTGACCGAGCAGGCGCTGCTGCAAAAAAAGCTCGCCGCCTCCAGGGCTCATGCCCAGGCTGCGGCGGACGTCACCGAACAACTCGCGGCACTCCTGCCCGCCCGCTTCATCAGCGGGACCGAGCCGCAGCGCTTTGGCCATCTGGTGCGATACCTGAAGGCAGCGACCGCTCGTCTCGAGAAACTGCGGACCGAACCCGCCCGAGATGCGCAAAGGATGGTCGAGATCGCGCCCTTGCTTCAGAATTTCAACCGTGCACGCGCGGCACTCAAGGGCCGCTCCGATCCTCGACTCGAAGAGTTTCGCTGGATGCTCGAAGAACTGCGCGTGTCGCTCTTTGCTCAGGAGCTGCGCACGCCCATGCCGGTCTCGGTCAAGCGTCTGCAGAAGGTCTGGGATTCAATGCGATGAATTCAACAGTGTGTCCCCAACCCTCAAGGTCAGGAACTCAAGCCATGCCCCGTTTTAGCACCGGTTTACTGATTCGCGCCCTGGCTTGCCTTGCGTCGATTGCAATGGCGGTGCTGAGCCCAGCCCATGCCCAACCCGTCGTGATCGTGTTGAACTCCGGCGAGGCGACCGTCTCGACCATCGACCCCAAGACCTTCAAGGAGATTCGCAGGCAACCGGTTGGCAAGGAGCCGCACCACCTGTATCCGACGCCGGACAACAAAACCCTGATCGTGGCCAATGCGGTCAGCAATGACATGCATTTTCTCGATCCGGTCACCGGCGACGTGCGGGGCAGGGTGCGCAATATCGATGATCCTTACCAGCTGGCCTACTCGCCTGACAACAAGTGGTTCGTGACGGCCGCACTGCGGCTGGATCGTGTCGATCTGTATGCCTACGATGGCAAGGACCACCGTTTGGTCAAGCAGCTCAGCGTTCCGGATGCGCCCAGCCATGTGTGGTTTTCGCCGGACAGCCGCTGGGTTTTTGCGACCCTGCAAGACAGCAACGAGATTGCCGCGATCGACATGAACACTCAGGCGGTCGCCTGGAAATTGAAGGTGGGCCTGCAGCCGGCCGGCATCCTGATGACACCGGACGGCAAGCACCTGATGGTGGGCATCATGGGGCGCGATTACGTCGAGGTGATCGACTGGAAAGCCCGCAAGACGGTGGCCACGCTCACGACCGGCAAGGGCGCGCACAACTTTCGCGGTCTGGGTGATCAGCGCCACGTGCTGGTCAGCAACCGTCTGGACAACACCATCTCGATCATCGATACCGTCGATCTGAAAGTGGTCGGTCAGATCGCGGTGCCGGGGGGCCCTGATTGCATGGAGATCACCGCGGATCGAAAGCAGCTGTGGGTGACCTCGCGGTTTGCCGGCAAGGTCTCGGTGGTGGATCTGGAGAGCCGCAAAGTGATCCAGTCGATCCGGGTGGGTCGATCGCCGCATGGCATCTATATTCATGATCGGGCGCCGCTGCTGTGAACCTCACGCATGGACTGAGTGCTTTACACCGGGCTTGCCTGGGCGGGATGGGGGCGTTGCTGCTCACCGTGCCCGGCGGTGCGAGCGGGGTTGGCAAAGTCGATGGGAACTGTCCTGGTGGCACGGTCTATCTCACGCTCGACACCGGAAGCATGCGTCACGCCGAGCCCATTGCGCAGATCCTGCGCCGCCATGGCGTGAAGGCGACCTTCTTTCTGGCCAATGAGAAAACACCTGCTGGCGGCTATGCGCTCGACGAGACCTGGACTGCCTACTGGCGCGAGCGGGTCGCCGAGGGGCATGCCTTCGGAAACCATACCTTCGACCATGTCTACTTCCGGGGCGTGTCGGCGGACGGCCGATTTCTGGCCCGCCCTCAATTCGGGGCGCAGGCCGACCGAAGTGTTCAGTGGGACGGACCTGCGCTGTGTCGCGAACTCGACCGGGTCGAGGCGCGTTTTCGCGAACTGACCGGTCAGTCCCTTGATCGGGTCTGGCGTGCGCCCGGTGGCAAGGCGCCTGCCGAGGTCATGGCTGCGGCGCGGGCTTGCGGCTGGGCCCATGTCTACTGGGCACCCGCGGGATTTCTCGGCGATGAATTGCCATCCGACCGATTCCCCAATGACAAGCTGCTGCGCCAGTCTCTGGCCAGTATTCGGGTTGGCGACATCCTCATGGCCCACCTGGGCATCTGGTCACGTGTAGACCCTTATGCCCCGACGCTGGATCCGCTGATTGCCGGCCTCAAGTCGCGAGGCATGTGCTTTGCCACCTTGCGCGAGCATCCGGAGTATCGGCGATGAAGCCGATCAGGCGTGTTTCGACCCGGATGGCGCGATGAACCTGGCTGAATGGATCATCGATTCGATTCGATGGATGCAGCAAACGCTCTTTGAAGCGGTGGTGCTGCCGGGGCTTTATGCCGCGGGCTGGATGAACGTGGCTGAGCCGATGTTCGATTTCACCGAGTGGGCGGTGATCGGTGCGATCGAGGTGGCGCTGGTGGCGATCGTCCTGGGGACGATGGAGCGGCTTTGGCCAGCCGAAGCAGTGACCGATCGGGCGGCAATCCGAACCGACATTGCGTACACCCTGCTGCATCGACTCGGCGGCTTTGCGCTATTGACCTTTGCCCTGCTGCAACCGCTGGTCGACGCCATCGAGTCGTCGTTGCGGCTGCTGGGTTTTTCACGGCTGAACATCGACCAGACCTGGCCTGGCGTGACTGACTTGCCGCTGGTGAGCTTCCTCATTTATCTGGTGGTGCTGGACTTCATCGACTACTGGCTGCACCGCGGCCAGCATCGATTCGAAGTGTGGTGGCAGCTCCATGCGGTTCATCACAGCCAGCGGCAGATGACGTTCTGGAGTGATCAGCGCAACCACCTGCTCGATGACCTGATCCGGGATGCGGTGTTGGCGATGGTCGCCATCCTGATCGGCGTTGCGCCCGTGCAGTTCATGCTGCTGGTGATTGCCTCCCGGGTGCTGCAAAGCCTTCAGCATGCCAACCTGAGGCTGCGCTGGCCCGGGCTGCTCGAGGGCGTGCTGGTCAGCCCGAGCTGGCATCGGCTGCACCATGCGATCGGTGCAGGGCATGAAGGTCCGGCGAGAGGCGTGAATTTTGCGGTGCTGTTCCCGATCTGGGATCTGCTCTTTCGCACGGCCGACTGGCGGCCGGGCTTTGTTCCGACCGGCATTCGCGATCAGCTCAGTGGACGCGATTACGGTCAGGGTTTCTGGTCGCAACAGTGGCGCGCACTGGCCCGAATCGCCGGGCGCGATGGTGCGCCGGCACAGGGGAGAGACACTTGAAATTCGGTCTGATCATCGTTGGCGACGAGATCCTCTCAGGCAAGCGTCAGGACAAGCATTTCTCGAAGGTGGTCGAGCTGCTGTCGGCTCGCGGGCTGATGCTGTCGTGGGCGCGTTATGCAGGCGATGACCGTCAGCAACTGACCGACCTGCTTCGCGAGACGTTTGCAGGCAGCGACACGGTTTTTTGCTGTGGCGGAATCGGGGCGACCCCCGATGACCATACCCGTCAGGCGGCTGCGGCCGCGCTCGGGCTGGGCCTGACTCGACATCCCGAGGCGGTTCGCCTGATCACCGAACGCACGCAGGAGATGGCGGCCGAAGGCAAGGCCAAGGCGGACATGTCGCTGCCTGAAAATCAGCAACGATTGAAGATGGGCGAGTTTGCGCAGGGCGCTCGCATCATCCCGAATCCATTCAACCGGATTCCCGGCTTTTCTTTGCACGCGCATTGGTTCGTGCCCGGCTTTCCGGTCATGGCCTGGCCGATGATC
>CAIXXI010000463.1 GCA_903923345.1 uncultured Burkholderiales bacterium
CTGGCATCGACAACGACCACCTCCCACAGTGCCTACGATGGTCGACCGATGCCCTCGCGTCTGGCTGATTGGTCCGAGTTTCTGGCGCTTGCCAAGCCGATGCGGGACCGCAATCGCGGTGTGTTCATGATCACCAAGGGACCTCCGACGCCAGTGCCCATGCTTGAGGAGTTTGCGGCTGCATCCGGCCGCCCGGTGCTGGTGGCGGCATTGCTGCACTCAAGCCTTGCGCCTAATGGCGTGTTTGACGATCTTCAGGCGATTGGTGTTGCCAACGCACGCGGGCACCGCATGAAGGGCGCGGTGGCTGCCACGCCACTGGTGTTCGACTTCTCATTTGAGTCCCCTTATCCCCTGGAGCCACTGGCTGCCTGGAAGCCGGTGTTCAGTGTCAAGGGCGAAGCCTTGATGGCCACAATGCGCGACCCGGCCTTTCGCAATGCCCTGCGCGAGGAACTGAAGGTGCCGACGCGGCGCTTGTTCGCAGGAGACTGGAACCTGATCCATGTCCTGGAGACCGTCAAGCCTGAAAATCGGGGATGGGTCGATCGCAGCATCGCGAGCATTGCCGCTGAGCAGGGCGTTGATCCGCTTGACTGTCTGTTTGATCTGGCGATTTCGGAAAATCTGGGCACGCTCTTTTCCTTGTGTGCCTTCAACCATGACGAGCAGGCGGTTGCGCGGCTGCTGGCCCATCCTGAGAGCCTGCTGTCGCTGTCGGATGCGGGTGCACACCTGTCGTTCCTCGATGACTCAGGATTTGGCTTGCATCTGCTCGGCCACTGGGTTCGAGACAAACAGGTGATGGCCATGCCGGAGGCTGTGCGCCGCCTGACCAGCGCGCAGGCTGAATTTTTCGGCATCCAGAATCGCGGAACGATTCGCTCAGGGTTTGCGGCTGACCTGCTGATGTTCGATCCGGCCACAGTCGGCAGGGGTACCCGGTCCAGGGCGAACGACCTTCCCGCGGGGGCAACGCGAGTCGTCACCCGGTCCAAGGGTGTGCATGGCGTTTGGGTCAATGGTGAACGGGTTGCCGATGAGTCCGGCGCGCTGCACAGTGCACTGCCTGGAAAGTTGCTTCGAAACTTCGAGTAGGGGGCGCCGGTGAGTCAAGCATCTCGTCATCTGGCCATCAGGGCTGTCCGGGACGACATCGGTTCCGCAGCCGAGTGGTTGCATGAGGCTGGCGAAGCGCTCGGGGTCCCGGCGGCGCAGTGTCACCGACTGGACATGTGCCTCGACGAGGTGTTGGCGAATATCGTGTCGCATGGCGGGCCGACGGCGCTCGAGGGCGATGTTCAATTGACCCTGGAGCGGGGGGGCGACGGCGATCAGCCAAGCGCGTTGCTCAAGGTCAGTGACCTGGGCGTGCCCTTCAATCCTCTGTTGGCGCCAGAAAAGCCCCTCGCGGTGTCACTGGATGATGCTGAGCCGGGTGGGCTTGGCCTGGTGATGATGAAACGATTTGCCGATGAACTGGCCTACCGTCACGCTGAAGGACGTAACGAGTTGAGTGTGACGGTGCGCTGGCCAGATTGAGCCGGCTCATGGATTACACTGTTTGTCTGAACCCACTGGAGATTCTTTGACATGCCAAGCACCTATTCGCCCGCCGGTCGCCTTGACGGCTCCAATGCAGCCGCCGCTGAATCTGAACTGCTGGGTCTTTTGTCCGAGCAAGGTGCGGCCGTAACGGTTGACCTCTCTAAGCTCGATTACGTCAGCAGCGCCGGGTTGCGCGTCTTTCTGTCTGCTGCCAAGGCGGCCAAATCCAAAGGCGGCAAGCTGACCCTGCTGTCGCCCAAGCCTGCGGTCATGGAAGTGCTGCAGATCAGCGGCTTTGACCGCATCCTCGACATCCAGTCCTGAGGTTTGACATGACCACGACCCAGTCGCAGCCGAGCCAGCTGACTCTTGCCGAGGAACTGATCCTGATCGCGTTGGATGACGAGACAGGCACCCTGATCAGCCTGCCGCCGTTTGCGCTGGAATTGGGTCTTGCGTCTGCAGTCATCGGCGATTTGACCCTGAAGGGTCGCCTGGATACCGACGCGACCCATGTCTTCGTGACCTCGAAGCTGCCGGTGGACGATTCCATTCTCGACGAGACCCTGGCTGATATCGCTGCGGAACCCCAGCAGCTGCCCACGGAAACCTGGCTGCGTCGGATCGCCGAGGAAGGGCAGGTTCTGCGTGACCGGGTCACCATGCGCTTGGTCAAGCGCGGCGTTCTGGGTACCGAAGAAAAGCGCCTGCTGTGGGTGTTCAAGACCCGAACCTATCCGCCGACCAGCGGCATTGAGGAGCGGGAGGTCAAGAGTCGGATCATGACCCTGCTTAACAATGACGACATCCCGAACCCGCATGATGCGCTGTTGATCGGTTTGCTGCGTTCAACCGGCATGTTTGACGTGCTTTTGAGTCGTCCGGAGCAGGAGCGTCTGCGCGCCCGCATCGACCAGCTGGCCAATCTCGAAGAGATCAATCGCTCGCTCAGTCACACCATGTCGGCCTTGCAAGTTGCCTTGGCCTCGGCGTACATCGGCCCGATGTAATCGTCTCGGGCGGCATTCGCCGCCCTTTTTTTTGCTCACGATTTTGAGCC
>CAIXXI010000464.1 GCA_903923345.1 uncultured Burkholderiales bacterium
GATCGCGGGTCCGAATGCCGCCTGGAGTGATGCGCTCGATCGGGGTTTCCTGAAGATCGATGAGTTCGACGTTCGGCTGGTTGTAGAGCTCGTAGTAGCGCGTCTCCAATGGCAGGCGGCGGGTGCCAAAGCCGTGATTTTTCGGGATCAGGCGCTCGGCCACCTTCGGGTCCTTGACCCGCTGGCGAATCTTGCGCGCAGCGAAATCAGACAGCAGCGCATTGGCCTTCGGGTCGCTGAGCACGTCGCTGTAGTTGCCCACCCAGATGCCAAAGCCGGGCTCGCCATAGCGCCGCTCCCAGAAGGCTTCGCGCTCCTCGGCCGACACATCGAGTGCCTTGATGCCCATCGGCTGATGAATGAAGCCGCCCGGACTCTGCTTGCAGCGCTGGAAGATCTCGTCGTAACCGGCCTTGATCTCGCGTTGCTGCTCCGGGGTGATCGGCCCGTTGCCCAGGGGTGCGCACCAGTTGGCGGTTCGCTGAAAGACGGTGAGCTGCGCCGCAGTCTTGGCAACTTCCTGGATGGTCTGGACACCGGTTGCACCGGTGCCGATCACCGCGACCCGCTTGCCTGCGAAATCGACCGGTTCACGCGGCCAGTTGGCGGTGTGGCAGGACACGCCCGTGTAGGTATCGATGCCCTCGATGCGGGGCAGCGTCGGGGCTGACAGCGCGCCGATCGCGGTGATCAGAAAGCGCGCCCGCAAGGTCTCGCCCCCTTCGAGCGTCAGCGCCCACACACGCTCATCCTCGATCCAGTGCGCCGCGCGCACACGACGTTGAAACAGGATGTCACGGCGCAGGTCGAAGCGGTCGGCCACATGGCCTGCATAGCGCAGCGTCTCGGGTTGCGGGGCGAAATGCTCTGACCAGCTCCAGTCCTGGAGCAGCTCTTTGGAGAAGGAAAACCCGTAGGAATAGCTCTCGGAATCGAAGCGGGCGCCGGGATACCGGTTCCAGTACCAGGTGCCGCCGACATCGGTCCCGGCCTCGATCACTTTCACCGAGAGTCCGAGTTCGCGAACCCGATAAAGCTGATACAGGCCTGAAAGGCCGGCGCCGATGATGATGACGTCGGTCTGGGTAAGGGGTGTTTGCGGCGCTTGATCCGCAGTCGAGGTCTGACTCATGAACATGTCTCCTTGTTTCGCTTCAAACAGGCCCGCTCAACTCTGCAACACCATCACGACGCCCAGAATCAGCAAGGCCATGCCGATCCACTCTCGTGAACTGTTGCGCTGCTTGAAGAGTTGCCGTGAAACCAGTTGCGCGATGAAAATTTCGACCAGTGCGAGGGTTCGAACCCGAGCCGCGCTTTCAATCGCAAAGGCCAGGAACCAGGCCTGCGAGGCCGCAGCGCCACAGGCGCCCGCCAACAACGAGGGTCGCCAGGCACTCAGGATTCTGATCAGCAGCGGCCGGTCCCGCATCAGCATGTAGACCACCAGCACCGCCGTCTGGATGCACAGGCCCAGCGCCAGCACGAAACTCGCGCCGACCACGAACGAGGGCAATTCGAGGCTTCTGATTGCCCCCCGGAATCCGATCGAGGCAATGCCAAAACCGGCACCCGAGGCCACACCGAGCAGCACCGGACGCAGCGCCCATTGCGCGCCCTTCGAAGGCCAGGACATCACCAGCACACCGGCGGTGGCGGCTGCGATGGCGACCATCAAGGCCGGACCGATCGCGTCCGCCAGAAAGACCAGACCAAACAGTGCGACCCAGACCGGCTCGAATTTCGTGAGCGCAGTCGCCACCACGAACGACTTCTCGCGCATGGCCGCCAGCATCAGAAAGGTGCCCATGATCTGGGCCAGACCCCCCAGGATCACCCAGAACCAGGTCATCACATTCGGATGCGGCAAGGGTGCACCACTGACCGCCAGCACCACCGCGCAAAACAGCAGTCCGAAGGGCAATCCGTACAGGAACCGGACCTGGGTCGCGCCCAGGGTGCCGAGCGTTTCGGTCAGATTGCGCTGCATGACGTTTCGTCCGGTCTGAATCGCCGCCGCAGCCAGGGTGAAGGCGATCCAGTACCAAGGCTCGATGGTCATGACCGCACCTTTGCGCCAGCCTGAGCCTCGCGAAGGCCAGACGTCACCGCAACACGGCAGGCGTGCAGCAATGACTCTGCCGTGGTGACCGACAGGCCGTTCGATTCACTCCAGCGCATCACCGCCCGCTCCTGAATCGAACGCATGCGCGCCACCAGGTCCTCGGGCATCACAAAGACTTCTTCGTGCAGCGACTGCATCGCAAAAACCCGTCGGGACGCCGGACCGCTGAACTCGAATCGCTGGCTGTCAATCGTGAGATAGCTGCTGGCGCAGGGGATCCAGGGCACACCGGCTGCCTCGATCAGGGGCGCAACGCTTGGCACATTGACGCGCGACACTTCAAAGACACCGACCGTGAGCACGACTTCGGAATGGCGGCAGTCATGCGCCA
>CAIXXI010000465.1 GCA_903923345.1 uncultured Burkholderiales bacterium
AACACAGCCACCGCCTGAAATTGGGGTCAGACCCCATTTTCAGTTAATTGGGGTCTGACCCCAATTAAGTTTCTGGCAAAGGCGGGCTGGCGTTGCAGAATGGCGGTTCACATCTGACGCCAATGAATCGCTCCGAACCCTCTCCCCTGCCTGCCGGCAGACTGCGCGACCCAGCCGAGCTGCCCGGTCCGGGCGGTCTGCCCCTGATCGGCATGCTGCATCGATGGAAGGGTGCGCAGGCCCACCGGATCCTCGAAGGCTGGGCCGCGACCTACGGTCCGATCTACCGGGTCCGTCTGGGGCCGCAACCGATTGTCGTGATCTCCGAGCCGAATGCCATGTTGACGGTGTTGCGTGAGCGCCCCCAAGGCTTTCGCCGACACTTCGCGGTGCGCCCGGTGTTCCGCGAGATGGGACTCGATGGCCTGTTTTCGGCTGAAGGCGACGACTGGCGGCGACAACGTCCGCTGGTGATGAAGGCCCTCGATCCGGCACATCTCAAGCGATTCTTTCCAGTGATCGTGACCGCGACCGAGCGCCTGCACGCACGCTGGCTGGCCAGCGCCGCCAGCGGAACGCAAATCGATGTTCGTGCCGACCTCACCCGCTACACCGTCGACGTCACCTGCTCGCTGGCATTCGGCACGGATGTCGCCACCCTCACCCGCGACGATCCCGACCCGCTGCAACAGCATCTGGACCGGATCTTCAATGGCATCGCACGTCGCCTGAATTCGTTCTGGCCGACCTGGCGCTGGCTACCCAGCCGCGCCGACCGCGAGATCGATCGCTCACTGCGCGTGGTCGGTCAGGCGGTCCAGGGTTTCATCGATCACGCCAGGGCCGAAATGCAAGCGCGCCCCATCCTGAAGACCGAACCTGAACATCTGTTGCACGCGCTGCTGGCTGCAAACGATGCCCAGCGCCTGTCCGACGCCGAGTTGCACGGCAATGTGATGACCCTGCTGCTGGCCGGTGAGGACACCACCTCGAACACCATCGCCTGGGCAATGCACTTGCTGAGCGGACATCCCGACATCCTGAAAGCCGCTCGGACCGAGGCCATCGAGGCACTGGCGGGTGAAGCCGATGGCCCCGCCTCCAGCCCGGTGCTTCGCAGCATCGACAGCACCCGTGGCCTGCCCCTGATCGAGGGGATCGTCCTGGAAGCCCTGCGCCTCAAACCCGTGGCTCCGCTGAACATGTTCACCGCAGTCGAACCGATCGAACTGCTCGGCACACGCATCGCGCCCCGAACGCTGGTCTGCATCCTCAAGCGCCCACCCGCGACCGACCCCAGTCACTTTGCAAAGCCCGATGCCTTCATGCCGCAACGCTGGCTGGCCGGCGAAGCCGATGCGAGTGGACAGGGCTCGGCCAGCGTCGAGAGTGTGGGCGGGGGCGGGCGGCGCGCATTCATGCCCTTTGGCGGTGGCCCTCGGTTTTGTCCGGGGCGCTACCTCGCACTGCTCGAAGCCAAGATGGTGCTGGCCACCACCCTCGCCGCATTCGATCTGATTGCCACGCCGGAAGCCGTCGAAGAGCAGATGGGTATGACGATGCAACCGGACGGGCTGCGGATGCTGTTGCGGGCCCATCGGCCCTCGCGATTCACCGAGCGCAACCGGCAGGTTTGACGGCCCCAGCAGGCGGGCACGCCCGATCAGCCTCGAGTCCGCTCCAGGGCCCGTCGATCGCGTTTGGTCGGTCGGCCGTGAATCGCCTGCGCAGGTTCGGCATAGAGCTGCTGGCGTTCACGCTGGGCCTGGCGCGCGGCCACACTCTCATCGGTTTCCTCGTACAGGCGCTGCGCAATCACAGCCGACCCGCGTTGATCCGACACGCCGCGCACCACCACCACCCGCTGCATCTCTCCCACCGTGACCTGCACGGTCTCGGCGATCCGGATCACTCGCGCCGTCTTGACGCGATCACCGCCGACCCGCACCCGGCCCTGCTCGATGGCTTCCTGAGCCAGGCTGCGGGTTTTGAAAAAACGCGCTGCCCACAGCCATTTGTCGAGCCGAACGATCAGCGCATCAGATCCCGATCGGTCCATGGCGAGCAGGCCGTGAAATCAGGCGGCGGCCTGCGACCGCGCAGCCGACCGGGCTGCATCGGCAGCTACCGCGAATGCAATCGCATCCTCGAGCCGGTCGTCACCCCAGAACAGTTCCTCACCGATCGTAAACGTCGGTGACCCGAAAATCCCCAGCGCTTCGGCGGCATCGGTCGCTGCCCGCAGCAGTTGCTTGTTGCCCTCGGTCTGGGCTGCCCTCATCACCTCCTCGGCATCCCGTCCCAGTGATGTCAGCGCACGGCGCAGGTTGTCGTCACTGCCGATGGCCACATCCTCGGTCCAGTGCAGCCGAAACACTTCCCGGGTGAAGTCCTCGCACCAGCCCTGCATGGCCGCGAGGGTTCCGATACGCGCCGTCAGCAGGGTGTTCGGCGGATAGACAGACGGCTTGCGATAAGGCAGGCCGTGATGAGCCGCCCGGCGTTCCAGGTCGCGCCACATGTATCGCAGCTTGGACGGTTGTCCGGTGAAGGGGCCTTCGACCATGCCTCGATCCTTGAGCATCGCACCCAGCAGGAACGGTCGCCAGTCGACCACCACCCCCTGTGCCTGAGCCAGTGCATCGATTCTGGATACCGTGAGGTAGGTGTAGGTGCTGGCGTATTCGAACCAGAACGTCATGCGCTTCATCGGGTGATTCCTCGAAGGTCTGATCGGGGATGGGCCGCAGAGCCGATCCGCGGGCAGGTCGCGTATTGTAGGGGGCGAATATTGCGGAGCCGACTCATGAGTACCCAGCCCCAGACTGCACCCGTCCCTTATCGCGAACGCTATTTCGAAGACTATCCGATCGGCGAGATCGTCGAATTCGGTGATCAGGAAGTCACCGAAGACGAGATCGTCGGCTTTGCCCAACGCTACGACCCGCAGCCCTTTCATACTGACCGCAAGGCCGCCTCTGATTCGATCTACGGCGGGATCATCGCCAGCGGATGGATGACCGGCAGCATCGCCATGCGCCTGATGGTCGATCACTACATCTCGCCCCTGTCGAGCATGGGATCGCCTGGCATTGATGAACTGCGCTGGCTCAAGCCGGTTCGCCCGGGTGACCGGCTGCGTGTGCGGGTCACCGTGATCGATTCACGGCCCTCCCAATCCAAACCCGACCGAGGCATGATCCTGCTGTCCTGGGAGGTCATCAATCAGAAGGCCGAGAACGTCCTCACGATGAAAGCCTGGGGCATGTACCGGCGTCGACCTCAGGCCTGACCTGACCCTGCTGCCTGGATCAGGCGCTGGTCCAGGGCCGGGGCCAGGCGCGCTGAACCGGGCGAAGCTGCTCGAGCGCGCGGGACAGTCGCATCACCCCGAGGTCGTCGAAGCGCTGGCCGACGATCTGCACGCCAATCGGCATGCCATCGGTGTGATACGACCAGTTGAGCGACGACGCCGGCTGCTCGCTCATGTTGTAGGCCACCGTGAACGCGATGTGCTCGAGCGCGCGGCGCGGGTCATCCGTCGGACTGTGCAGGTTCGCGCCATACGAGACGATCGGCGCGGTCGGCGAGAGCAGAAAATCGAAGCGGCCCACGGCGCGCACCGCGGCTTCGCGCATGGCCATCAACTGCGCATAGGCGGCCATCACATCGCGGCCTGAAAAGCCGTCGGCCCGCCAGGTCGCCCACTGCACGATGTACGGCAGGACGCGATCGCGCTGCTCTGGCGGCATCGCGCTGACATCCAGGTTGGAGCGCGCCTCCAGGAATGCACAGACCCCGTCGAGCATCTGCGCACTCATGAATGACGCAACCGGCTCGATATGGGCACCGGCCGACTCGAGCGCGGCGGCCGCCTGTCTGACCGCCTCAACGATCGGTGCTTCCACGGGCAGGCCGCAGCCCATGTCGGTCAGCAGGCCAATGCGCAATCCGGCCACCGACAGCCCTTCCAGTTGCGCCGAAAAATCGAGTGCCGCAGGCGGCAGGCTCATCCAGTCCCGGGTGTCGGCGCGAGAAACGACGTCCATCAACAGGGCGGCATCGCGCACGCTGCGGGTCAGCGGGCCGGCCACCCGGCCGGTGTACGGCGGATCGAGCGGAATCCGGCCCAGACTCGGCTTCAGGCCAAAGACTCCGCAATGGTGGGCGGGCAGTCGCACCGAGCCGCCGATATCCGTGCCGACGTGCAGCGGTCCGTATCCCGCCGCTGCCGCCGCACCGGAACCAGAGGAGGACCCGGCCGGATTGCGGTCGAGTCGCCAGGGATTGCGGGTGGTGCCATGAATCGAGGACAGACCGGAAGACAGCATGCCGAAGTCCGGCATGGTGGTCTTGCCCAGAATGATGCTGCCGGCCTCGCGCAGGCGAGCGGCCACGGGAGAATCGGTGGGCTTCGGATCCAGACTCCCGGTGGCCACGCCGATCGGGGCCGGATCGCCGCGGGTATACAGGTTCTCCTTGATGGTGACTCCAACCCCATCGATCGGCGACAGCGGTGCGCCCGCCTGCCAGCGCTGCTCGGCCTCGCGCGCCGCCTGCATCGCGGCGTCCCGGTGCACGACATACATCGCATTCAGATGCGGCTCCCCGGCTTCGATCCGCGCCAGCACCGCGGCGGTCGATTCGACAGGAGACAGACTGCGGCTGCGAAAGGCCTGCGATAACTCGAAAGCGCTCAGGTCGGCGAGATCATTCATGGTGTGTGACCGGGTCAGTGGGGCAATCCGGGCAGTGTGCGCGCAAGCGCCGCCATCGACCAAATTTCAGCTCGACTGAATCGAGCCGATGAAACGCCCGCCGCCAGGCGTCATCGACACTGGCTACAATGAAGAGATCGCCCGGGAAGGGGCACTCAACCGGAATCCGCACCATGATCCAGCGTTTCAGTTTTTCGGGCCGTCTGTTCGCCCTCATCGCTGCGCTGCTGCTCGCAGCCTGCGCCGGCCCCTCGCCGCAGGCCTCGATCAGCGGCGTCGGCCGCATCAATGCCATTCAGGAAAGCCAGCAGGTCAGCCAGGGCAAGTCGGCAGGCGCATCGATCGGCGGCGCCCTGGTGGGCGGCGCAATCGGCAGCCTGTTTGGCGGTGGTTCAGGCAAGACCATCATGACGGCTGTCGGCGCAACCGCAGGTGGCGTGGCCGCCAACTCGGCCGTGTCCAATCACGGTTCGACCACCGTGTGGGATGTGTCGATTCGCTTCGAAGACGGCATCGACCGGGTGGTCCGCACCACGCAGCCGCCGGCGTTTCGCCCCGGTGATCGGGTGCGCGTGATCAACGGCGCGATCATGCCTTACTGATCAGCAGGGTCTCGTCACGAGATCCAGCGTCAACAAAAAAGGGCTGCCTCTCGGCAGCCCTTTTCACGTCCGGTTCAGTGGGCCCACCGGATCCCCGGTGCGCCCCGAACGGCTAGTCGCAATCAGATGGGCTTGATGCGGCTGGCTTGCGGGCCTTTCTGACCCTGGGTGACTTCGAACTCGACGCGCTGGTTTTCTGCCAGGGTGCGGAAGCCTTTGGCTTCGATCTGGCTGAAATGGGCGAAGAGGTCCTCGCCGCCGCTATCGGGCTTGATGAAGCCGAAACCCTTGGTTTCGTTGAACCATTTGACGATGCCGGTTTGAGTGGCCATGTGAAGCTTTTCCTTGGTGACGGATGAAAACGCCGAAACCCGAGGGCCCCGGCGGGACGCCCAAGCTCAAGGAATGTGACCGTGGATCCTGAACCGGAACGGCTTGCCTGTTGCAAACCGCACTGACGTGATGCCGATGGAAAACAGACAACTTGATGCGCGAGCGGGCGGAGTGTAACCCAGTTCAGCGAATGTCAACCATCTGTTGCATGTGGCATGAAGCAGGTGTCGGAATCCTCAGACAGATGCCTGAGCCGGCATCTGACGCTCGCTCAGGATGCGTGGGCTGGGCCGGATGTTCATCGTCATCTGGAACGCACCGGCGAGCAAACCGATTGCAACCGAGGCCTTCCAGGCCCACTCATACGAGCCCATTGCCGCGTAAATCAGGCCGCCACCCCAGGCGCCCAGAAACGAGCCGACCTGGTGACTGAAAAAGGCGATGCCGGTCAGCGTCGCCATGTAGCGCAAACCAAACAGGTGGACCACCAGGCCATTGACCAGCGGCACCACACCCAGCCAGAGCGAGCCCATCGCGGCGGCAAACAGCAGCGTGGTCGTGGGAGTGGGCGTCGCAAGGAAATACGCGGTGATGATGAGCGAGCGCAGGATGTAGATGCCGCCCAGCAGCAGGCGCTTTGAATACCGACCACCCAGCCATCCGAACAGATACGAACCAAAGACATTGAACAGGCCGATCAGCGCCAGCGCGCTGGCCGTCACCGAAGGGTCGATGCCGCAGATATCGAGGTAGGTGGGCAGATGAGTGGTCAGGAAAACCAGCTGCAGCCCGCACACAAAAAACGCGATCGCCATGGTGATGTAGCCGCTGTGCCCGAAGGCCTCGCGCACCGCCGCACTCGCTGACTGGGCGGCGCCGGCGCTCTCAACTTCGATTCGATCGCAGCCGCCTGCTGCAAGCGCGGCCGGAAGCATCACCACCGCCAGCGCGCAGAACGCGGCAATCGCCAGTTGCCAGCCGCCCATCGCGATCATGCCCTGGGCCAAGGGCGAGGCCAGCACCAGGCCCAAGGACCCTGCCGCCGAGACCGCGCCCATCGCCATGCTGCGCTGAAGCGGCGTGACCGTGCGCGCGGTGATGTTCATCGCGACATTCGAGGCGGTGCAGGACAAGGCCACGCCGATGCACACCCCCATGCCCAGCGTCAGCACCAGGGCCGAGTGCGAGAAAGCGGAAATCAGCAGACCGGCAAGGTAGATGAGCACGCCGGCAACCACCACCGGACGCGCGCCGAAGCGGTCAACGACCGCACCGGCAAAAGGCTGGGTCAAGCCCCAGACAATGTTCTGGATGGCAATCGCCAGTGAGAAGTCCGCCGCGGTGATGCCGAGGTCCCGGACCACATGGGGCTGCAACAAACCCAGGCTTTGCCGCATGCCCATGGCCAGACTCAGCATCAGGGCCGCGCCACCGAGGATGGTCAGGGTCTGGGATCGGGACAGCTCGGTTGCTCGCATCGGTAGGCCCGGCATCACAGTGAAAATCGGGTGTCATTATCGCCGCGGCCGTGGCATCGTCCGCTGCAGGCCCCGTCTTATACTCGACCGCATGGACAAAACCAGCAATTTCAGAACGATCCGGGTGAAGCCGGTTTCGGGCGCACTCGGTGCCGAAGTCAGCGGCATCGACCTGCGTCAGGCGATGACCGACGAGCAGGCCGCCGAGGTCCGCAGCGCATGGCTGCAGCATCTGGTCCTGTTCTTTCGCGACCAGCCACTTGATCCCGATCAGTACATGGCGTTTGCGCGGCGCATCGGCCAGCCGATCGAGTATCCCTTCGTCAAAGGGCTCGAGGCGCACCCCGAGATCATCGAGGTCAAGAAACTCGAGCATGAGCGAGTGAATTTCGGCGGGATCTGGCATTCAGACACCACCTACCTCGAGCGCCCGCCGATGGCCTCGATGCTGCTGGCCCG
>CAIXXI010000466.1 GCA_903923345.1 uncultured Burkholderiales bacterium
AGCCCAGGCGCTCGATTTCCTGGGCACTGCTCTCTGCGATCGTCTCGGATTTGAGGCTGGTCTGGTAGCGCAACTCGAGCGCGATCGGCTGGTCGGAGAACCGGTCGAGCTTCAGGCCGGCGGGCCCGTAGAACAGTTGAGCGGTGTAGACCTTCAGGCCGAGCCAGCGCAACTCGCCTTCACCGGCCAGCTGCGCCTGCGGAATCAGCCCGGCGACTCGAGAAGGCACGGCATCGGCCCGGACCGCCTCGCTGCCTGCAGCCAGGGCGAAGGCGAGCACGGTTCGGCTCAGCCACCGGGAGGATGTGGCCGCACGCGCGGTGGGTTTCAAAAGGGCTGGCATGGTGAAAGGCTCCTCATGCGGGCGCACGGAGGGTGAACTGCATGACGTCGGTGCTGCCCTGGGCAAAGCCGGCCTCGCAATAGGCCAGATAGAACTCCCAGATCCGGGCAAAGCGCAGATCGAATCCCTGCTCGGCAATCCGCGGCCATTCCTTCAGGAAGGCCTCGCGCCAGATCGCCAGCGTCCGGGCGTAATCGGCACCAAAGGCGAAGCGGTCGATGTCGGTCAGTCCTTCACGCCGTGCGTGTCGATCGAAAATCTCAGGTGACGGCAGCATGCCGCCGGGAAAGATGTACTGCTGGATGAAGTCGGTGCCGCGCCGGTAGCGCTCGAACAGGTGGTCGTCGATGGTGATCGTCTGGATCACCGCGCGGCCACCCGGCTTCAGGCAGCGCCGCAGGGTCTGGAAGTAGGCCGGCCAGTAGCGCTCGCCGACCGCCTCGAACATTTCGATCGAGACGATCCCGTCATAGCGGCCGCGTTCATCGCGATAGTCCTGCAGCACGAAGCGGGCCCGGTCGGCCAGACCGGCATCCTCGAGGCGCTTGTGCGCCCAGGCATGTTGTTCAGTCGACAGGGTCAGGCCGGTGACCTGCAGGCCGTCGCGCGCGGCCAGCTCGGCAAACCCACCCCAGCCGCAGCCAATTTCCAGCACGGTCGATCCCGGCGGCAAGGCGAGCTGATCGAGGATGCGCCGGTATTTGGCAGTCTGGGCCTCGTGCAGCGAGCGGGCCGGATCGGCGCCGAACAGCGCGCTCGAGTAGGTCATGCTCGGGTCGAGCCAGGTGGCGTAGAACGGATTGCCCAGATCGTAGTGGGCATGGATGTTGCGCTTGGATCCACTGCGGCTGTTGCGGTTGAGCAGGTGCTTGATGCGATACAGCGCCTGGCCCCACACGCTGCCGTACAGCGCGCTTTCGATCACATCGCGGTTGGCCACCAGCACCTGCAACAGGGTCGCCAGTGAATCGGTCTGCCAGTCGCCGGCGATCCAGGTCTGGGCAAAACCGATGTCGCCGCGCGACATCGATGCGCCAAAGACTTTCCAGTTCGTCAGCCGGATCTGGGCATGGGGTTCGCCACTGCCGAAGTGCAGGGGATGACCACCGGGGGTGATCACGCTCAGGCGACCGACTTGCATGCGCTGGAGCAGCGCGAACACCGCGCGGGCAGCCGCCGGGATCGGTTCGCGAGGCGCCGTGGTGCCGGACGTCGGGGTGATCAGTGCTTCGTTCTGGGGATCCGGAAGCGTGGGCGCGGATCGGTTCATCAGAGGCCTCGGGAGACGAGCGCTTCGGGCGGCTCGGGTTTGCGATGGAACGGGACGCGGGCGCGCCACAGCTGCAGGGCCTGCAGATGGATGCGCGCGATCACGCCCAGCGTGAACAGGGGTTGGCCCAGCAGGGCATGCCTGACCCGGGCGGGTGTGGCCGGCTGGAGCTGGCCGCTCAGGCTGGTGAGCAGCAAGGGTCCGGAGGCATCGTGATAATCGATGCGGGCCAAAGATCGGTCGGGCCGATTCATGAATCGAAAGACATAGTCGCCCTCGACTTCACAAAAGGGTGAGACATGGAAGACCTTGCGCGCCCGCAGCTCGCGGCCCTGGACCAGCGGCTGCGCATCGGGTTGCGCGAGCAGGTAGCAGTGTCGTTCGCCAAAGGTGTTGTTCACCTCGGCAAGCACCGCCACCAGCTCGCCGTCGGCGCGGTGGCAGAACCAGAAACTCACCGGCTTGAAAGCATAGCCCAGCATGCGTGGGAAGGTGTGCAGCCAGATCGGCCCATTGGTCTCGATCCCGTCTTGCTGGCACAGCGAACGCACCCAGTGCTCGAGCGGTGTGGTGCCGTCGCCATGGTCTGCGCTTCTGAATGAGACCGGCGCTGCGCGGTCGTACCCGAAGAAGCGACCCAGCGTCGGTGCGGCCTTTCGGGCTGCCTCGCCGTCGATGCGCAGGCGCAGAAAGCAGCCCGCGTAGCTGAAATCATGTCGGACCGGCCGCAGGCGCGAATGCCGGATGGGACCGAATCCGAACTGGATCGGTGCACCGTCGAGCGCCGCATCGCGCAGCCCTGCCGAGGCGGTCATGGCCTCAGGCCGCGGCGCGGCCGGCGGCATCGCGCTGCTGCCCGGGTGCGACGGCCAACAGGGCATCGGCGGCTGCATAGCCGGACTTCAGCCCGTCTTCGTGGAAACCGTAGCCGGCCCAGGCGCCTGCGAACCAGGTGTTGTGCACGCCCTGAATCGAGGGCAACTGTGCCTGAGCGGCGGCCGAGCCCTGATCGAAGACCGGATGGGCGTAATCGACGACCTTGAGGGTGAGGTCTTCGCGGGGTGCGCGCAGCGGGTTCAGGGTGACCAGCACCGGCTGTGTGAAGGGCAAGGGTTGCAGGCGGTTGAGCCAATAGGTGACCGCGACCGAAGTGCCATCGGCCGATGTGTTCACGGCGGGTGCGCCGAATCGCCCCTCGCTCAGGTAATTCCAGGCGGCCCAGGCACGGCGGCGCTTCGGCATGAGGGCCAGGTCGGTGTGCAGATAGGCGCGATTGGGCTGGTAGCTGATGCGCCCCAGCACCGAACGCTCGGCGTCGCTGGCATCGGAGAGCAGGGCCAGGGACTGGTCGCTGTGGCAAGCGAGGATCACATGGTCGAAGGTTTCGCGCCCGCCATCGGTGATCACGGCCACCCCGTGACGCCCCGAGCGGGTCGCATCGAGCGGATCGCGCAGCACCGCCCGCACCGGGGTCGAAACCCGCACATCGTCGAGTCCGGCGAGGATTTTCTCGACGTACTGGCGGGCTCCGCCGCGCACCGTGAACCAGCGCGGCCGGTTGGCGATCTGCAGCAGGCCGTGGTTATCGCAAAAGCGCACGAAGCTGCCGACCGGAAAGGCGAGCATCGATTCGGTCGGGCAGGACCAGATCGCGGCCGCCATCGGCAGGAGGTAGCCGTCCCGGAAGGCCTGCCCGTAACGGTGCCTGGCCAGCCAGGTCCCGAGCGGCATCGCCGCCTGCTGCGACTGACTGCCATCGCGGGCCAGCGCGGTGGCCTGCCGGTTGAAGCGCAGCAGGTCGGAGAGCATCGACCAGAACCGGGGCGACAGCGCATTGGTGGGTTGCGCGAACAAGGAGGCGAGGTCGCTGCCGCACCATTCGAACGCATGCGGACCGACCGACACCGAAAACGACATGTCGGACGCCGCCGTGGGCACCTGCAGCGAATCGAACAAGGCAATCAGATTGGGGTAGGTGCGTTCGTTGAAGACCAGAAAGCCGGTATCGACCGGATAGGTGATGCCGTCGACGGTCGCATCGACGGTGTGGGTGTGCCCGCCGACATAGTCGGCCGCCTCGAAGAGGGTGACCCGATGGTGAGGCGCCAGACGGTGAGCGGCGCCCAGGCCCGAGATGCCGCCGCCGATGATGGCGATTCGAAGCGGTGTGGAACTGGCAGCAGTCATGAACGGAACCTGGTCAAGGCGTGAGCCGGAGAGTACGAACGGATTTGAGTCTGAATCAGAATGACTGATCAGTCAACTTATGACTAATCGGTTCAAAATATCATCGACCCAGCGCGCTTTCGATGTCGCGGGTGATTTTGTCGCTGGTCGGCTCGACCAGGCTGGTGTACGCCGACAGGACCTTGCCATCGCGTCCGACCAGGTACTTGTGGAAGTTCCAGCGCGGGGGTGAGCCGGTCGCGCTGGCCAGGGTGGCGAACAGCGGGTCGGCCTTCGATCCGGAGACGACGATCTTGGCGAACATCGGGAACGCGACGCCATACGTGTTGAAACACAGGTCGGCGATCTGCTTGGCGTCCCCGGGCTCCTGGCGGCCGAAGTCATTGGAGGGAAAGCCGAGCACGACGAGCCCGCGATCCTTGTAGCGCTTGTACAGGGCTTCGAGGCCCTCGTACTGGCGGGTGAATCCGCAGTAGCTGGCGGTATTGACCACCAGCAGGACCTTGCCGGAGAACTGGCACAATTGCTGCGGCGCATCATCCTGCAGCCTGGGCAGGCTCCGATCGAGCAGGGGCGGGCAGGTCGTCTGGGCTGCGGCAGGCTGCGCGGCGTGCAGCTTGTCCACGCCAAACACGCCAAACATCAGGGACAGAACCGCACTGCAGGCGAGTCTCCGAATCCGTGACAGGGCGCACAAGCGGCTCGAGTTAGGGCATAAATACATTTGAATCAACCTTCAGGCCGCGGGTGACCTATACTATTTGTCCAGATCAGTCTGGTCAACGAGTGTCCTGGACAATATCCAGGACCCATGAGCCTCACCGATTGATCCCTTTCAGCGGATGTGCTGTTTCGATGGCGGAAGTGCTGCACCAATGAATGACCGCAATTTCTCTGCACCGCTGACCCGCAACATTGCTGCGGTCGAACGGGACACCGGGCTCACCAAAGACACCCTGAGGGTCTGGGAGCGTCGTTACGGTTTCCCGAATCCGGACCGCGATGCTTTCGGCGAACGAATCTACCCCATCGATCAGGTCGAGAAGCTGCGCGCCCTGCGCCGTCTGATGGACGCCGGTCACAGGCCGGGCAAGGTCATCAGGCTGTCGATCGAAGAACTGATGGCGCTGACGGCCCAAACGGCGAGCGCCAGCGACGCGCCCCGCTCGCTGTCGGATGCCATGGCCGAGCACGACGACCTCGACCGTTTTCTGTCGATGGTGCGCGCGCATCAGATCGATGAGTTCCGCCGTGCACTGAGCCAGTCGCAGCTGCGCCTCGGCATGGAGCGCTTCGTTCTGGAGATCGTCGCCCCGATGACTCGCCTGGTCGGAGACCTCTGGGCGCGCGGTGAATTCGAGGTCTTCGAGGAGCATCTGTACACCGAGTCGCTGCAGGTGGTGATGCGCAGCACCATTGCCAACATCCCCCAGCCAGCCGAGCAACCCCGCGTCATGCTGACCACCGTCCCTCAGGAATCGCATGGCCTGGGGCTGTTGATGGCCGAGGCCTTGCTGGCGCTGGATGGGTGTCGCTGCACTTCGCTTGGCGTGCAGACGCCGGTCTGGGACATCCTTCGGGCGGCCGCAGCGCACCGGGCCGATGTTGTCGCCCTCTCGTTTTCCTCGGTCCTCAATCCCAATCATGTCCTGGATGCCCTCAACGAGCTGCGCAGCAAGCTGCCTGAGGGCGTCGAGATCTGGGCGGGCGGCAATGCCCCCATCCTGCGTCGGCGCCCGCCGGCTCACGTCCGGGTCCTCTCCGATCTGCGCGACATTCAGGCCGAGATCCGTCGCTGGCGGGCAGCGCACCCGCCCGCCTGATCAGGTCGTCTCGGTGAAGAGCGTCAGCACACCGGTGTAGCCGTAAAGCTGCTGACCGGCAATTTCGCCATTGGCAAAGAAACCCACCAGCGGGAAGTCTCCAAGCTGGCTTTGCAAGAGTCCGACTTCGGCCGAGGCCGATCCGAACAGCGACTTGCCCCGGGCCAGACACGACACATAGATCCCGCCCCGGATCGTTCGGCCTTCGGTTTCAAGCTCCTCGCGAAGCTCGGTGCAGATGCGCATCAGGTCGGCATGCGCCGCCTGAGCATCCCGGGTGCAGAACACCGCCCGATCGCCTTCACGAGGCAGGGCCGAGACCGCCACCAGCCGATTGTGCGGGTCGATTCCAACCAGGTTGCGCACGATGTAATCGCCAAAGCCGGGTCGCCGGGCGGTTCGGGGCGCTTCGCCACTGGCCAGTCCCACCAGGATGCCGGAGCGCAGCCGTGCAGCCGGCATCGCCCGCAACAGGGTCTCGCCATCGCGGCTTGATCGGACCGATTCGGTCACGCCGAGGTCGCTGAGCATGACGTCCAGGGCCGGTTGTCCGTCCAGCGACTGGATCAGGTTCGAGTGGCACGACGAGATCACATGTTCGCCCGCCAGCGGTGAGCAGCCTTGCGTCACCCGCATCAGCAGATCGACCTGCGCTGAGAACACCACGCCTGACAGCCCGCCCGAGAGCACCCGCGCGGCGACCTGTGGTCTGGGATCGACCCCGCCGCTGGAGATCCCACCGAACAGCATGGCGCCAGCGACCTTTCCTGCCAGGTCTTCGACCAGTTCAGCCAGGTCCGGGGTGGACGGATCGGCGTGCACCAGCGCGGCGCTCGCTGCGATCGAGCCGTCTGAGGTGAGCGTGCCCGCCGCGGGGGGAGGATTCGCGCCAGAAAACACCCGAAAGCCCTCGGCGGGCAGGTCGGCGAGCATCAGTGCGATGGCGGGCTCGTCGTCGTATTCGACGCCTGTGGCGACGATCGACTGACCGCAGGTGCCGACCCAGTCCGACACGCCGGTGCGCGTCTGAAGCAGTGCCACGATCTGCTCTGCGTAGGGTGCAAGCCCTGCGGTGAGGTAGATGAATCCGAGGTTGCCGGACGCGGTCCAACCAGGTTGGCCCTGACGCCCCTCGATCTGGGCCAGTGCCAGCTCGGTGGCCATCCGCCAGTCCGGATGGGTGGCATGCCCGTGGCGAAACCGGCTCATGTCTGGGACCGGGGTTTCGTGCGCGAGGTGGGTGTGGCGCCGCTCTGAGCCGTGGGGGTGGCTGCCGCGGGTCGATTTGACGGATCGGGCATGCCTGCCCCCGCCATCGCTGCCTGTGCAACCTGATTGAAGCTGCCCTGCAGCATGTTCCACCAGGCCATCGCATCAATTGCAGGCGAAGCAGCCCCGGGCTCAGGCGGGGTCGCGGTGGATGACGTGCTTGCAGCCGGTTTGGACGCTGCCGCCTTGCGGGGTTCAGCCGTTTTGGTCGCGACCGGCGCAGCCTCGGTGAACGCCTTGACGGCGGCCAGCGTGCCGCGCTGGATCTCAAGGCCCTGGATCGTGCCGCGCAGCATGTTGACGTTGAGGTTGAGCCATTGTTCGATCGCCTTCAGGTCCGCGATCCGCTTGTCGAGCTCGCCGATGTCCAGGGTGGGCAGCATCGCGCTGGGCACGTTCAGTCCGGTCCATGCGCGGGAGGCGGTTTCCATGTGCTGCATCATCTGAGTCAGTCCGCCCAAAGCGAACGGGTTCAGGTCGAACGGTCCCGGAGTGCCAGCCATTGGATACCTCTTGCGAAACGGGTTGGGGTCAGCGAACGATATCAGTAGCCCAATGCCGGATCCACGCGTCGCAATAAGGGCTC
>CAIXXI010000467.1 GCA_903923345.1 uncultured Burkholderiales bacterium
AGTCGGTCTCGGTTGGACAAACGCTGGCGGCAAAGAGACAACAGCGAATCGAACCCGATCGAGAACTGGTCGCCCTGGGTGCAAGCAACCTCGGCGCGGCCTTGACCGGCGGCTTTCCGGTCACCGGTGGCTTTGCCCGCTCGGTGGTGAATTTCGATGCCGATGCGCAGACGCCCGCAGCCGGCGTGTTCACCGCGGTCGGCATCCTGCTGGCAGCGCTGCTGCTCACGCCTGCCTTGTACTTCGTGCCTCAGGCGACCCTGGCCGCCACCATCATTGTGGCCGTGCTGTCACTGGTCGACCTGAGCATCTTCAAGCGCACCTGGACCTATTCGAGGTCCGACTTCGCGGCCGCTCTGGCGACCCTGCTGCTGACGCTGAGCGTCGGAGTGGAAGCTGGGCTGATCGCTGGCGTGGCCCTGTCCCTGGCGCTGTTTCTGTATCGAACGAGTCGCCCGCACATTGCGCAAATCGGACGGGTGCCTGGTACCGAGCACTTCCGAAATGTGCTGCGCCACCCGGTGCTGACCAGCCCCGGAGTGCTGAGCCTGCGAGTCGACGAGAGCCTGTATTTCGCCAACGCCCGAGCCCTTGAGGACCGAATCAACCTGGAAGTGGCGAGACAACCCGGCCTGCGGCATGTCGTGTTGCAATGCGCTGCCATCAACGACATCGATGCCAGCGCCCTCGAAAGCCTTGAGGGCATTGACAAACGCCTCATGGATGCAGGCATCGTCCTGCATTTCAGCGAAATCAAAGGGCCGGTAATGGATCGGCTGAAAGGCACCGAGTTGCTGTCTCATTTGCGAGGACAGGTCTTCCTGTCTCACCATCAGGCGCTCCAGCATCTCGTGCCGGATGGGCTTCCTTAGGGGCTTCCTTAGGAGGTTTTATGCGCCGCTTGAAACACGCAGCCTGGCTTCGAGTCGGGCAATCGAATCTTCGAGAGCTCGGTTGGCGTCGCGCAGTGCTTCGAACTCGCTGCGATCGACCAACTGGCGGCCGTCTTCGACCAGGAACTGACGCAGCCCCGTTTCGATGCGTTCGCGACTGGCCTTCGATTGCTCGGCGCCTCGTCTGGCCGTCTCGCCGAACCGGTGCGCAAGCTGATCGCCGATCACCCGGCTGAGGTCTTCTTCGACATCCCAGCGCAGGTGCTGGGCGATCTCGCCAACCGCAGCCGCCACCATCACATCGCCCTCGACTTTCAGGTGCCCGGAGAGTGCCCGAGGACCCTCGCGCAGGGCACCGAAAAGTGCATCGACTGAGGGCGTGAGTGACAGCGTGACACTGGGCGACTCGGCGACTGTGGCCTCGAGCGTCCCATCAGCGGCGATGCGCGCATCCGAAGAAACCGGGCCCAGCGGCGAGCGCATCACCATGCGAACCGTGCGACCGGCATGGGCGCGAAGCCGGTCTCGCGCCCAGGACTGCTGCCGCAGCACATGATTGAGCGCGCTCAATCCGGTCTGAGACAAGGGCAGCGGCAGAGCAGCCATCAGGCGGTTCAGACCCGTCAGACCTGCTGGATGCCCGCGAGCACCCAGCCACCCTGTGCGCCGATCGGCCGGGTGAAGTTCCAGACTTCGTCGAAGGGCTGCGCGGCCGCGCCGGCTTCCTCACGGATCATGCCGGTGAAGCGCA
>CAIXXI010000468.1 GCA_903923345.1 uncultured Burkholderiales bacterium
CGGGACAGCAGGTCGATGGTGCCGCCCGGCGGAAAGGGGGCGATCAGTTTGATCGGCCTGGAAGGCCAGACATCGGCCTGCTGCGCCAGCGCAGCACCCGAAAAGGACAAGGACGCAGCCGCAATCAGGGCTGCAGATACAAATGCGCGGATCGGCTTCACGAAGTCTCCTGTGGATTCTGTTAGTGGTGCTGGCGACAGCCGCGCGAGTGTAAGCGCAAGTCCTGTCCCGATTCCCGAATACCCGAATCCGGAATACGGCTTGACCCTGCAGACCGCATCGCGAAGAATCGATCGATTGGGCTCAGACCCTCAGGAGACCGACATGATCCAGATTCAGCCCAGTGGCGCAGCCTGCGGCGCAACCCTGTTTGGCATCGATCTTTCCAGACCACTGGACACCGACACCCTGGCTGAAGTCCGCGCCGCATGGCTGGCGCACGGTGTGGTCGCGATCCCGAACCAGACGATGTCCATCGAAGACCTTGAGCGCTTCACGCTCGCAATCGGTCCGCGTGGCGAGGACCCTTTCATTGCCCCGATCCCGGGTCATGCGCATGTGGTCGAAATCCGGCGCGAAGCCGATGAGAAGGCCCCGATCTTTGCCGAGAGCTGGCACTCCGACTGGAGCTTCCTGCCCACGCCTCCGGCCGGGACCGCGCTGCTGGCCGCAATCATCCCGCCGGCCGGTGGCGATACCCTGTTCGCCGATCAGTACGCCGCCTGGGACGCATTGCCCGGCGCGATGAAGTCACGGCTCGAAGGCCGGGTGGGCATCCACTCCGCGCGCCGGGGGTATTCGCGCGAGGGGCTGTACGGCGAAAAAGACCATGCTGCAGGCCGATCGATGGCGATTCGCTTCGGCGACGCCGCGCTCAAGACCCGCACCCATCCGATCGCCCGAGTGCATCCGGAGACCGGTCGCACCGCCTTGTTTGTCAGCCCTGGATACACGCTTGGGATCGAGGGCATGGGCAAGGACGAGTCGCAAGCAGTCCTCAGTGAACTGTTTGAACATCAGATTCGCCCGGAGTTCATCTATCGCCATCAGTGGGCACCCGGCATGCTGCTGATGTGGGACAACCGCTGCCTGATCCACCGTGCCACCGGGGGCTATGAAGGCCATCGCCGGCTGCTTCACCGGGTCACGATCTCGGAGCACACACCGGCCGGCACATCGGCTGCGCATTGATCGCGGGCTGAGTCATACACAGCCCCGGCGCCGCATGCCGGGGTGGCGTGTACGATTCAGGGTCTGGTTGCTTCGCCCCGGAGGGCTTTCATGCGTGGACTTGAACCCGGAGCTGCGCTGCTGTGCGCAGCCCTGCTGTGCGGCGGCTGTGCACCGCCCATCCTTGGCGAGAACCGTGTGGGAAAACCCGGGCAGATGGTGACCGCAGACCTGCGCGACTACCGCATCGAAGTGATGCGTGGTCAGCCCTTCGAAGTGCGTCTGCCCAGCAATCCGTCCACCGGCTATCGCTGGACGATCGTCGAATCGCCGGTCGAACTGATTGATCAAATCGAAACCGTGCGCTACCTGCCGGGCCGAACCGATGTGGTGGGCGCACCGGGCGAGGAGCGCTTCAACTTTCTGGCGGTGAAGCCAGGCGCCGGCCCCCTCAAGCTGGAATACCGCAGGCCCTTTGAACCGGCCCAGGTGGTCGCCGCCCAGCGGGCCACCTTTCAGGTGGAAGTCCGCTGAGGCGTGGGCGCGGGATGGCCCCGCGCCCGGTTCAGTGCCATTCGATCAGCGGCCGTAGACCTTGCCGAAACGCACCCAGGACTTGCCGTCCCACTTCTGCAGCTGCTGGCGCTCGATCGGATAGAAGTCGTCAGGCCCCGTCTTGACGTTCACACCGGGCAGCAGCATCGGCAGGGTGAGGTCCAGGCTTGCGGCCTGCTTCATCACGTTTGCGCGGGTCAGGTTGTTTCCAGACTTCTTCAGGACCTCGACCAGCGTCTGCGCGGCGCAGTAGGCAAACACATTGTTCGAGTCCTTCAGGTCGCCCTGCGGATAGAACTTGTGCATCCAGACCACCCAGTCGTTGTACTCCTTGGTGCCCAGCCAGCTGGGGTCGGTCGGATCCTTCAGGTAATACGCAGTGATCACGTCGATCGCGTTTTCAGGACCTGCCGGCAGGATCACCGAAGCCACGGATGACGAAACGCCATTGAGGTAATGCGTCGGCTTCCAGCCGATGTCGGCCGCCTTCTTGATCGCCTGCGCGGCGAACTTCGGGATGGTGATGTTGAAGAAGGTGTCGGCACCCGATGCCTTCAGTTCGACCATCTGGCTGTC
>CAIXXI010000469.1 GCA_903923345.1 uncultured Burkholderiales bacterium
AGCAGGCCGAATCAGACTGCACGACGCTCGCGTCCTGGGCCCGATATCAGTCGAGTCTGATTCAGGCCCCGGCATCACCTGCTCTGAGTGCCACGATGGCCGGGACCCGGCTGTCCGTGCGAGATCACCTGCCTCTGGCCGGTCAGGTGCCCGATCGACACGAAATCGAGCGCCAATACACTGCACTTCGCCGGGATGCGCGCCAGCCACTTCCCCGGCTGGAGGGTCTGTGGATCAGCACCGCGTTCGGCGGTCGCGGCTTGTTGTGGTCGGTCCTGTGCGCCGAGTTGATCGCGTCCCAACTCGATGGCACATCCTGCCCCATCGAGCCTCGTCTGGCCGAATCGCTTGACCCGGGCCGCTTCATCAAACGCGACTTGCCTCGCGCAAAGCAGCCGGTAGATGCTCTGGGCCTCGGTGACGATTTGACCTGATCCGGCCGGATTCGTACTCTCGCGAGCTTTGGCGAGTCCCATGATCACTGTCTTCGAGGTCACTCTGCCGGTCTTTGCGCTGGTGTTGTGCGGCTGGATCGCCGCGCATCGGCGCATGCTCTCGCCGGAAGCGGCGAGCGGCATCAATGCCTTTGTATTCATGTTCGCGTTGCCTGCGATGCTGTTTCGCGCAGTGACCGCGCACCCGGTGGGGAATGGAGCTGACCATCGCTTTGTGGCTGCATACCTGCTCGCCTCGCTGGTGATGCTGTTTGGAAGCCGCTTTCTTGCTCGGACGGTGGCCCCGGACAACCCGACACAGCGCATCGGTCTGGCCTTCAGTGCCACCCATGGCAACCTGGGCTACCTGGGTCTGCCACTGATCGCACAGCTCGGGGATACCAGTCGAATGCCGGCACTGGTGATGGCCTTACTGGTCGATATCCTGGTGGTGATCGTGCTGTCGATCGTGATGTTCGAGTTTTCGCGCAATGCATCCACTGCGCCCGGGTTGCGGGCACTGCGGCTGCGAGGTGCCGTTCTGGGTCTGCTGAAAACACCGCTGATCCTGAGCATCATCGCGGGGCTGCTGGTTTCGATCAGCGGCCTGAGCCTGCCTGGGCCTGCTCAGAACTTCGTGGGGCTGCTGGCTGCGGCGGCTGGTCCGAGTGCGCTGTTCGCCATTGGCGCGTCGCTGGGCGAGCGTCGGGTCAGCCTCGATCGCGGTGTGCCCAGCCTGGTCGCGCTCAAGTTGCTGGCCCATCCCGCCCTGGTGGCTCTGGCCATGTGGGCCTTGCAAGTCGATCCCAAATACGCCGCCGTGGGCGTGCTGGCCGCCTCCTTGCCCACAGCAAGCAATGCCTTCATCCTGTCGCAGCGCTATGGTGCCAACACCCGTCCGATCAGTGCAGCCATTGCGATCGGCACTGCACTGGCTGCCGTCAGCGTGTCGCTGGTGATCTGGCTCTACGGCCTTGCCGGTTGATCATGGCGTTCCTGCTTTTTAATCACGCCGCTCTGATCGCACCGATCGAAGCGGGTTTCGAATCGAATCGATCGAATTTCGCTGACCTATGACCCAGAAGAAAACCGAGAGCGCATCAGAGGCGCCCGTGCGTTACGACTGCTCGAAATGCCCGGGATACTGCTGCAGCTATCCGCGTATCGAAGTCAAAGCCAAGGATGTGGCGCGCCTGGCGAAGCATTTCGGCATCACGCCGGCGCAGGCTGAGCGGCGTTTCACCCGCCTGTATGCCAAGGACGAGCGGATCCTGAAACACCAGAAAGACACGGTGTACGAAACGATCTGCCGCTTCTTCGATACCGATGAGCGGCGCTGCACCATCTATGAAGCCCGACCCACTGTCTGCCGTGGTTATCCCGATGGGCCGAAATGCGGCTACTACGATTTCCTGAAGTTCGAGCGCAAACATCAGGGAGACCCTGACTTCATTCCATCGGCCTGAAGTCAGGGTTGAGGCGCTCAACGCCAGCCGTGATGGTGCCGGTGGTGATGCCCGCCGTAATAGGCGGGCGGCGGGTAATAAGCCCGCGCCGGTGCGTAAACAGGTGCATACACCGGTGCAGGCGGGTAATACGGAGCGGCATAGACCGGTCTCGGTGCATACACCACCTGCGGCGCAGGTGCCGAGTAATAGACCTGCGCATTGCCGTAGACCACCGGATCGCCGTTATAG
>CAIXXI010000470.1 GCA_903923345.1 uncultured Burkholderiales bacterium
AGGGCAGCACCGACGTCATGCAGTTCACCCTCCGTGCGCCCGCATGAGGAGCCTTTCACCATGCCAGCCCTTTTGAAACCCACCGCGCGTGCGGCCACACCCTCCCGGTGGCTGAGCCGAACCGTGCTCGCCCTCGCCCTGGCTGCAGGCAGCGAGGCGGTCCGGGCCGATGCCGTGCCTTCTCGCGTCGCCGGGCTGATTCCGCAGGCGCAGCTGGCCGGTGAAGGCGAGTTGCGCTGGCTCGGCCTGAAGGTCTACACCGCCCAGCTGTTTTACGGACCCGCCGGCCTGAAGCTCGACCGGTTCTCCGACCAGCCGATCGCACTCGAGTTGCGCTACCAGACCAGCCTCAAATCCGAGACGATCGCAGAGAGCAGTGCCCAGGAAATCGAGCGCCTGGGCTTTGGCGACGCCACGCGCCGTGCCCGCTGGCTGGCCGAGATGCGCCAGGTCTTCCCGAATGTCCAGCGCGGCGATCGCCTGACCGGCGTGGTCGAGCCGGGCCGGGGCACTCGCTTCTTTTTCAACGACAAGCCATTGGGTCTGATCGAGGACGCCGAATTCAGCCAGGCATTTTTTGCCATCTGGCTCGACCCCCGGACCCGGGCGCCGTCACTGCGCGAATCGCTGATCCGACGCTCGGCCAGCCTGCCCGGCAACGCCCGGCCGTGAGCCCACCCGGCAGCGCTGCGCTGATTGCCTATGGCCTGCTCAGAGCGCCACTGGCCCTGCTCGAGCTGCCGCTCTTCGTGCTGCTGCCTGCCTTCTATGCCACCCAGCTCGGGATGGAACTCGCGCTGATCGGTACGGTGCTGTTCGGCGCCAGGCTGATCGATGCCATTGCCGACCCGGCGATCGGCGTGCTCATCGACCGCAGCCATCGCGCCGATGCCTACCGGCGCTGGATCCTCGCCGCGCTACCGCTCCTGGCGATCGGCTATCTGGCCCTGTTCTACCCGCCCGCCGGGGTGAACCGTGCCGCCTGGCTGGCGGGCATGTCGATCCTGACCTACCTGGCTTACTCGGCAGTCTCGATTGCCTACCAGGCCTGGGGGGCGCGTCTGGGCGACACCGCCCACGAGCGGATGCGGGTGACGGCCTGGCGCGAGGCGGCCGGTCTGGCCGGCGTGCTGCTGTCGGCGGCCCTGCTCGTGCCCGAGCGCGCGAACTGGCTGGTGGGCCTGTTCATCCTGACCGCCGGACTCGCCGCAATGGCCATTTTCCGCGCTCCGCTGCCCGGTCCACGGCAGCGCAAGGCTAATGAAAGCGAGCAGTCACTGTTGTCAGGTCTGGCTCAAGCTGGTCAGGCGATGCGCCAATCCGCATCGTTTCGCTGGCTGCTGGCCGCCTTCCTGTGCAATGGCATCGCCAGCGCCATCCCGGCCACGCTGGTGCTGTTTTTCGTCGCTGACGTGCTGGGCGCCGCCGATCGCGCGCCGGGATTTCTGATCGCCTACTTCGTGGCGGCGGCCATCGGCATGCCGGCCTGGGTGCGCATTGCCCGGCGCCTCGGCTTGCGCAATGCCTGGCTGGCCGGCATGGGGCTGTCGGTGCTGGCTTTTTGCTGGGCCTTCGCGCTGGGCGAGGGGGACACCGCGGCGTTTCTTGTCGTGTGCATCGCCACCGGCTTTGCCCTGGGCGCGGATCTGGCCGTCCCGCCCGCCCTGCTGGCGACCGTGCTGGCCGGCGATGAGTCCCACCAGGCACGCGAAGGCGCGTTCTTCGGGGTCTGGAATCTGGCCACTAAGATCAACCTGGCGGCTGCGGCCGGCCTGGCTCTGCCGGTGCTGGGGATGCTGGCCTATCGGCCCGGCGAGGCCGGCGGCAACACGCAGGCGCTCTCGGTCATCTACGCCCTGCTGCCCTGCGCCCTGAAGCTTCTGGCCGGCGTCGTGCTGCTGCGCGCGCCCCTGCCACCACCCGCCCTGTCACCCCATCCCGAGCCCACACCATGAACCCGACGACTCTGCTTTCCCGGAATTCAGGCGCCTTCCTGATGCGCCGATCGATGCTCGGTGGCCTGGCCGCCAGCGCCCTGGTGGCCAGCGGCTGCGCCGGCGTCGAGCCGAGCCAGTACTCGGCCGAGAAGCCCACGCTCGACCTGAAGACCTATTTCAATGGCGTGATCGACGCATGGGGGGTCTTCCAGGACCGCTCGGGCAAGGTGGTGCGCCGATTCACCGTGGTCATGAACTGTCGCTGGGATGGCGACACCGGCGTGCTCGACGAAGACTTCAGCTACTCCGACGGCACGAAGGAAAAGCGCATCTGGACGGTCCGAAAGCTGCCCGAGGGCCGCTATGTCGGCACGGCCGGCGATGTGATCGGTGAAGCCCAGGGCCGCTCGTCCGGCAATGCGCTGAACTGGCGCTATACCCTTGCGCTCAAGGTCGATGGCAGCACCTGGCAGGTCGACTTCGACGACTGGATGTACCTGGTCGACGATCGGGTCATGCTGAACCGCGCCACCATGAGCAAGTTCGGTGTGCGCCTGGGCGAGGTGCTGCTGTCGTTCACCAAGCGCGCCGCATGAAGCCAGACCCTGCTGCATCGCTGATGCCCGGCCCGGTGGCCAAGCCCACCCGGTCCTTCTTCGGCCCGCTGAATCCGGGCATCGAGAGCTGGTCGGGCCGTCGCGTCTGGGTGGTCGGTGCATCCAGCGGGATCGGCGCCGAGCTGGCGCGCGGCCTGCACCGACGCGGCGCGCGTGTGGCGGTGTCGGCGCGACGCGAGCAGGCCTTGCGCGAAGTCATGTCGCAGGCGCCCGCCGCGCCGGTGGATGCCGAGGATCCGACCCATCCGCCGCTCTTTTTGCCACTCGATGTCAACGACGCCGAGGCCATCGCCACAGCCTGCACGACCCTGCTCGAGCACTGGGGCGGCATCGATCTGGTGTTGTGGGTCGCCGGCATCTATCAGCCGATGCGGGCTCAGCAGTTCGACCTGCCGGCCGCCCGCCGCATGCTCGACACCAACCTGATCTCGGTGTTCTCGGGGCTGTCGGCCATTCTGCCCACGCTGCTCGCGCAAGGCAGTGGCGGTATTGCGCTGGTCTCGAGCGTGGCCGGTTACAGCGGCCTGCCGCAGGCGCTGGTCTATGGCCCGACCAAGGCGGCGATGATCAACCTGGCCGAGTCCTTGTATCTGGATCTGCAGCCGGCTGGCATCGGCGTGTATCTGGTCAGTCCGGGCTATGTCGACACCCCGGCCACCGCAGGCAACGACTACGCCATGCCCGGGCTGATCAGCGCCCGCGAAGCGGCCGACTTCACGCTCGCCGGCATCGAGGCCGGGCGCTTCGAAATCCACTATCCAAAGCGCTTCACCCTGTGGCTGAAGTTCGCCCGACTGCTGCCCTATCGGCTGTACTTCGCGCTGGTGCGGCGAGTCACCGGCGCCTGAATCGCAAGCCCCTGCGATGAACCCCACCCCGATCACCCCGCCGGCTCAGCCGCCCCATGTGGCCCGGCTGGTGCAGTTCTTCGAATCGATCTCACCGCAAGACCCGGCCCGCATGGCCGAGTTCTACACCGACGATGCCTGGTTCAAGGACCCCTTCAACGAAGTCCGTGGCGTGGCCTCGATCGCGCGGATCTTTGCCCACATGTTCGAGCAGGTCGACTCGCCGCGGTTCATCGTGCGCGAAGTGCTGGCTCAAGGCGACGCGGTCCTGCTCACCTGGGATTTCGAGTTCGGCTTTCGCCCGCCGATGCGCGCCGGGGTGCAGCGCATCCACGGCTGTTCGCTGCTGCATTTTGCGGCCGATGGCCGAGTGGCGCGGCACCGGGACTATTGGGATGCGGCCGAGGA
>CAIXXI010000471.1 GCA_903923345.1 uncultured Burkholderiales bacterium
CGATCAACCTCAAGGCCGACTGTTCGCAGACCGAGGAAGATGGGTTTCGGGAACAGGCCCGGTTATCGGTCACCGACAACCGGGTCGATGAACTGTCCTGGCAGCTCTGGGTGGGGCGACGCGGCAGTTGCCGGTTTGTGTTGCCCGATTTCCGGCAGACCAGCATGCGACCCTCGATTGAACTGGTCGAACGCAATGGCGGCGCCTGCCGGTTGCTGGTCTGGCAGTCTCAGGAGCGCATCACGCTGGCCCATGTGGGCTGCGAGGCGAGATGTGATCGCGGTATTTATGAAGAGGCCTGGCCGGTGATGTTCGATCCGGACACGGGCCAGTGTGCTACCCGATGATGAGGATGTGGACGCAATGAAAGGCTGGGAAGTGGTCATCGGGCTCGAGACGCATGTGCAGCTCGCGACCCGATCGAAGATTTTTTCCGGGGCATCGACCGCATTCGGTGCGGCTGCCAACACGCAGGCCAGCCCGGTTGATCTGGCGCTGCCCGGAGTCTTGCCGGTCATGAACGCCGCCGCGCTGGAATGCGCCGTGCGATTCGGACTCGCGGTTGGCGCGCACATCGCCCCGCGTTCGGTCTTTGCCCGAAAAAATTATTTCTACCCGGATTTGCCCAAGGGGTATCAGATCAGCCAGTACGAGATCCCGGTGGTCAGCGGCGGCAGCCTGGCGCTGGCCTGGCAAGACGGCAAGGGCTCGCATGAAAAAGTGGTCAACCTGACCCGGGCTCACCTTGAAGAGGATGCCGGCAAGTCGCTGCATGAAGACGCAATGCGCGGGCTGGGGGGCGCTGCGCTGGCCGGCATGTCTGGCATCGACCTGAACCGTGCTGGAACGCCGCTGCTGGAGATCGTGAGCGAGCCCGAGATGCGCTCGTCGCTTGAGGCGGTTGCCTACGCCCGCACGCTGCACGGCCTGGTCACCTGGCTGGGCATTTGCGACGGCAACATGCAGGAAGGCTCGTTTCGAGTGGATGCCAACGTGTCGGTGCGTCCGGTCGGACAAGCTGAGTTCGGCACCCGCTGTGAGATCAAGAATCTCAATTCCTTCCGATTCATGGAGCGCGCCATCGAGTATGAAGTGCGTCGCCAGATCGAGCTGATCGAGGACGGCGGAAGAGTGGTTCAGGAAACCCGCCTCTACGACCCGGATCGTGATGAGACGCGCTCCATGCGCAGCAAGGAAGATGCGCACGACTACCGTTATTTTCCCGACCCTGACCTGCCTCCATTGGTTGTTGAGCCCGCGCTGCTCGAGCGTGTGCGCCATTCATTGCCCGAACTGCCTGCCGCGATGCGAGCCCGATTCGAACGGGACCTCGCGTTGCCGGCTTATGACGCGACCACCCTGACGGCGAGTCGCGCTGTGGCGACGTATTTCGAGGAGACGGTCGCGGCATTGCCGCAACCCCAGGCACAGGCAAAACTCGCGGCCAACTGGGTGATGGGCGAGGTCGCGGCACAGCTCAATCGGGATGGTCTGGAGATCACGGCGTGCCCGGTGTCGGCCCGGCAACTGGCCCTGTTGATCGCCCGTATTGCGGACGGAACCGTCTCAGGCAAGCTGGCCCGGGAAGTCTTTCAGGCCATCTGGGATGAGCGTGCAGCCGATGACCAGGCGGTCGATCGAATCATTGAAGCCCGGGGCCTCAAGCAGATCAGCGACAGCGGCGAGATCGAGAAGATCGTCGACGCGGTGATCGCCGCCAATGCAAAGTCGGTGGAGGAGTTCCGTGCCGGCAAGGAGAAGGCCTTCAATGCGCTGGTTGGACAGGCTATGAAAGCCACGAAGGGCAAGGCCAATCCGCAACAGGTCAATGACCTGCTGCGCAGCAAACTCGCCGGCTGAACCGAAGGCGGCGCGTCAGCCTTTGATGCCGTAGCGCTCTCGATAGGCGGTGATCGCTTCGGCGTAATCCGCCTGTCCGGCGATTGATCCATCGCCTGATTGCAGAAAACCCAGCAGGTCATCGAGGCAGGCAATCGACCAGACTGGAATGCCGTAGAGCTTTTGCACTTCCTGGGTTGCGGAGCTCGCCGTGGGCGCGTCCGCCGTTCCGCCGCGTTCCTGCCGGTCGAGTGCGATCAGCACCGCGGCCGGTGTTGCGCCGTGCGCCCGGATCAGTTCGACTGATTCACGAACTGATGTGCCCGCCGAGATCACGTCGTCGATGATCACCACGCGGCCCCGCAGCGGCGCACCCACCAGAGTGCCGCCCTCGCCGTGGTCCTTCGCCTCCTTGCGGTTGAAGGCAAACGGAAGATTGCGCCCCGCCCGGGCCAGCGCGACGGCGGTTGCCGAGGCCAGCGTGATGCCCTTGTAGGCAGGCCCGAAGAGCATGTCGAACTGGCCGCCCTCATCCTGTTGGGCGCTGATCAGGCGCTGGGCGTAGAACTCGGCGAGCCGTCCCAGGCGCTCACCATCGTCAAACAGTCCGGCGTTGAAGAAATACGGGGAGTCCCGGCCGGCCTTCGTTCTGAACTGGCCGAACTTCAAAACGCCTGCGCCCAGAGCGAAGCGGATAA
>CAIXXI010000472.1 GCA_903923345.1 uncultured Burkholderiales bacterium
ATATCCGGATCCTCGAGATCCGTTCGCTTCGCGGCCCCAACCGTTGGGCATATATGCCCGTACTGGAGGTGCTGATCGATATTGGCGAACTTGAGCAGTACCCCTCCAACAAGCTCCCCGGCTTCAGCGACCGCCTGCGGAACTGGCTACCGGGCCTGATCGAACACCGCTGCAGCTATGAAGAGCGCGGCGGTTTCCTGCGGCGGCTGGAAGAAGGCACCTGGCCGGGGCACATCCTGGAGCATGTGTCCCTGGAGCTGCAAACCATGGCCGGCCTGCCCTCCGGCTACGGCCGGGCCCGAGAAACCGACACCGAAGGCGTCTACGAGGTGGTGGTTCAGGCGTGGCACGATGAAATCGCGCGTTTCGCCGTCATCGAGGGGCGCGAGCTCATGATGGCGGCCATCGAAGACCGTCCCTACGACGTCGCAAAGACCGCCGCCACGCTGCGTCGCATGGTCGACACACTTTGGCTCGGACCGAGCACCGGTTGCATCGTGGAAGCGGCCGACTACCGGGGCATCCCGTTCATCCGGCTGAACGAGGGCAATCTGGTCCAGTTGGGATACGGCTCCATGCAGCGCCGCATCTGGACCGCTGAAACCACACGCACCAGCGCCATCTCCGAGGGCATCTCCCGAGACAAGGATCTGACCAAACAGCTGCTGGCTCCGGTTGGCGTTCCAGTGCCCGAGGGTGAATTCGTGCGCAGCGCCGCCGAGGCACGTGATGCAGCAGAAGCAATCGGCTACCCCGTGGTGGTCAAGCCGTATGACGGCAACCATGGGCGCGGTGTGTTCACCAACCTGCTCAGTGGTGATGAAGTCGAGTCAGCCTACGCAGCAGCCCTGGAGCAGGGCAGCGGCGTCATCGTCGAGCGCTTCATCCAAGGATACGAACATCGCCTTCTGGTTGTGGCCGGAAAACTGGTCGCAGCCGCACGGGGCGATCTGGCTTTTGTCACAGGAGACGGCGTTCAATCCGTCCAGGAACTGATCGACACACAGCTCAACGACAGCCCGAGCCGCGGCTCGAACGAGGATGCCCCGTTGAATCTGGTGCGGCTCGACTCAGCTGCCCGCCTTGAACTCGCCCGACTGGGACTGGACGCCGATTCGATCTTGTCCGACGGACAACGGGTTCTGATTCAACGCAACGGCAACGTCGCAATCGACTGTACCGATGAAGTTCATCCGTCGACAGCCGAGCTGGTGTCGCTGGCGGCTCGAACCGTTGGCCTGGACATCGCCGGCATCGATCTGGTCGCTCAGGACATTTCCCGCCCTCTGGCCGAACAGGGCGGCGCGATCGTCGAGGTCAACGCTGGCCCGGGACTGCTGATGCACCTTCGCCCCGCCGAGGGCAAGCCCCGGCCCGTGGGTCAGGCGATCGTCGACCATCTGTTCCCGAGCGCAGAGACGGGCCGGATTCCCATCGTCGGGATCACCGGCAGCCACGGTACCGCCGAGGTCTCGCGCCTGATCACGCACCTGATGCGCAGCTCTGGGCGCAGGGTGGGCAGTGCGACGGCCAACGGTCTGGTCGCTGACACCCGTGTCGTGCATTCAGGCCCCTCAGCCGACTGGGATTCAGCGCACAAGGTTTTGCTGAATCGTTCGATCGATCTGGCGGTCATCGAGAACGGTGCTCGCCAGATCGCCCAGGACGGTCTGGCCTACGACCGCTGCCTGGTCGGAGTCGTCACCGGCCTCGACCCGAATGCGCTGCTTGCCGACCTTCGAATCGACACCACGAAGCGTCTGTTTGGCGTCTTGCGCACACAGGTCGATGTGGTGCTCCGAGAGGGCGCCTCGATCCTCAATGCGGACGACCCTCAGGTCGTCGAGATGGCCGAGCTGTCAGACGGACAGGTGATCTTTTACGGCCGCGATCCGTCCAACCCTGCGCTGATCGACCACCTCGGGCATGGCCGACGCGCCGTTTTTTCCCGGGGTCGAGACATCGTCCTGGCCATCGGTCGGGATGAGGCCATCCTGGATTCGCTGCTGGATGGGGTCGAGGCAGACGCGGTATTGCCGGCGGTCGCAGTGGCCTGGTCGCTGGGCTTCACCCCAGAACTCATCCGGGCCGGCATCGCATCACTTGATTCCGTGAACCGTGTAGCACGACGCACCCGCGTTGAGCCGGCATTGGTTGAATCGACGCTCTGACGCACTGCGGGTCGGTTGAAGCCGACCCGAATCCTGCACGAGGCACAATGGACATCACACGCATCCGCGCACTGCGCGGCCCGAACCTATGGAGCCGGCACACCGCGATCGAGGCGGTTGTCGAATGCAGCCCATCGGAGCGCGACATCACCGGCCTCCCCGGCTTCGAATCCGCCCTGCGTGATCGATTTCCCGACCTCGGCGCCTTGCCAACCGCCTCGACCGAGCCCGTGTCGCTCGCGTCCGTGCTGGCTCGAGTCGCCCTGCGGCTGCAGACACAGGCTGGCTGCAACGTGCTGTTCGCGGGTTCAATCCCGACTGCGCAGCCCGGGGTGAGTCGAGTCGTAGTCGAGTACACACAGGAAGGTGTCGGCCGACTGGCACTCCAAGACGCACAGGCACTGTGCAATTCGGCGCTCACGAAGACACCCTTCGATATCGACGCGAGCCTGGCACGGCTGCGGGAACTGGACGAAGAGGTGCGACTGGGGCCGAGCACCGGCTCGATTGTGCATGCCGCGGTAGCCCGCGGCATTCCGTATCGGCGGCTGACTCAGGGCAGCCTCGTCCAGTTCGGATGGGGTGTGAATCAGCGACGCATTCAGGCAGCTGAGATCGACAGCACCAGCGCAATCGCCGAGTCGATCGCCCAGGACAAGGAACTGAGCAAACGGCTGCTCGATGCGATTGGTGTGCCCGTTCCGAAGGGACGTGCAGTCACCGAACTCGACGAGGCCATCGATGTCATGGCATCGCTGGGCGGACCGGTCGTGGTCAAGCCTCGCGATGGCAACCAGGGCAAAGGCGTGACCGTCAATGTTCAGACACGCGCTGAACTTGAAGCTGCCTGGGCTTCTGCGACCCTGATCAGCGACGACATCATCGTGGAACGTTATATCCCGGGTGACGATTACCGCTTGCTCGTCGTCGACCGCAAGCTGATTGCAGCCGCTCGGCGCGACCCACCGCAAGTCATCGGCGACGGGCAGCACACGGTCAGACAGCTGGTCGACATCGTCAACGGCGACCCACGCCGCGGTGACGGCCATGCCACACCGCTCACCCGCATTCGCTTCGATGCGATTGCGCTGGCGCGGCTTGAGGCGCAAAGGCTGAACGCCGATTCCGTGCCAGAGCAGGGCCGCAAAGTGGTGTTGCGCAACAATGCCAACCTGAGCACGGGCGGAACCGCGACAGATGTGACCGATGACGTCCATCCCGAAGTGGCTGCGCGCGCGGTCGAGGCGGCACAGATGGTGGGGCTCGATGTCTGCGGCGTGGACATCGTCTGCCAGACCGTCACGAAGCCCCTCGAAGAGCAAAGTGGCGCAATCGTTGAGGTCAATGCCGCGCCAGGGCTGCGCATGCATCTGGCACCCTCCTATGGCAAGCCGCGGCCGCTGGGCGAAGCCATCATCGATACCCTGTACCCGGGCGGCGAAGACGGCAGAATCCCGACGGTCGCCGTCACCGGCACCAACGGCAAGACCACCACGGTCCGACTGATCGCCCACCTGCTGTCGAAAGCAGGCATGCGGGTCGGCATGACCAATACCGATGGCGTCTTCGTCAATGGCAAGCAGACTGACTCGGGGGATTGCAGTGGCCCCAAGAGTGCGCGCAGCGTGCTGATGCATCCGGACGCCGAGGCGGCCGTGTTTGAAACCGCCCGCGGCGGCATGTTGCGAGAAGGCCTGGGATTTGACCGATGCTCAGTGGGCGTTGTGACCAACATCGGTCTGGGCGATCACCTCGGGTTGAACTTCGTCGAGTCGGCCGAGGATGTTGCCGCGATCAAGCGGATCGTCATTCAGAACGTGGCGCCCGACGGCGTGGCCGTCCTGAATGCGGCTGACCCACTGTGCGCGGCGATGGCCGAACACAGTCCGGGTGCGGTCACGTTCTTTGCCCGGAGTCCCGATGAGCCGGTGCTGGCCGCCCATCGGGCGCTGGGCCGACGCGTGGTGTTCGTCGAAGGCGGTGATGTGGTGGCCGCACAGCGCACTCGGGAATGGCGATTCCCGTTGGCCGCGATCCCTCTGACCCGCGCAGGGGAACTGCCCTTTCAGGTTGAGAACGTCATGGCAGCGCTTGCTGCAGTGTGGGCGCTCGGGCTGGACTGGGAGACGGTGCGGGCCGGTTTGTCGAGCTTTGTGAGTGACGCCGCAACCGCGCCGGGCCGTTTCAATGTGTTCGAGTGGCGTGGCGCCACGATCGTTGCCGACTACGGGCATAACCCGGATGCCATCCAGGCACTGGTCGATGCGGTCGAGGCCCTGCCTGCGAAGCGTCGCAGCGTGGTCATCAGCGGGGCGGGCGATCGGCGCGACGAAGACATTCGTCGGCAAACAGAAATCCTCGGGGAAGCCTTCGACGAAGCGATCCTGTATCAGGACGCGGCGCAGCGCGGCCGGGCCGACGGTGAGGTCATCGAGTTACTGCGACAAGGCCTTTCGGGTGCGAGTCGCACTCAACGCATCGACGCGATTCAAGGCGAATTCATCGCCATCGACCTGGCGCTGGACCGACTGCAATCAGGGGACCTGTGCCTGATCCTGGTCGACCAGGTGCAAGAAGCGCTCGATCACATCGCCCGTCGCATCGCACACGCCTGAGTACACCTGAGGTAAGCCCGGACGGGCATCAGGCCGGATCGGCCTGAGCCCGTCGCAATGCGTGCGCTTGCAGGCTCGGTCTCTGATCCGAGATCCCCTGAGCATTGACCCCACTCAATCGGGTTGACACCGGCTGTCAGACGATCGGCCCACGGCTTGCTGGCGCTTGCAGCGAAGCCACTTCACTCATCTGTGCGCCCGCGCACCGATCGAGCCAATGAGTCGAAAACCGAAAGGACAGCACATGAAAACCGATGTTCAACTGAAGCACGACGTGGTTGCCGAACTCGACTGGGAGCGAGCCATCAATGCAACCAATGTGGGGGTGGCCGTCAAGGATGGGGTCGTCACCTTGAGCGGTCACATCGACACCTATGCCGAAAAAGACGCGATCGAACGGGCAGTGCAGCGCGTCGAAGGCGTCAGGGCTCTGGCTGTCGAACTCGACGTCAAGCTGGCGCCCGGTCACCAGCGCAGCGACTCCGAAATCGCGGCAGCCGCCGAGTCCTCATTCAACTGGCATGCCCTGGTACCCGCAGACCGGATCAAGGTCCGCGTCGAAAAGGGCTGGGTCACGTTGTCGGGTGAACTCGACTGGGATTACCAGCGGCGCAATGCCGAAAGCGCTGTGCGTGCGTTGATGGGCGTCGTGGGCGTGAGCAACACAATTGCGATCAAAGCGCAAAGCGCACCCGCCAATGTCGTGGGCCGAATCCGTGAAGCACTCACCCGCCGCGCCGAGCGTGAGGCCCGCAATGTCGAAGCGGTGGTCAGCGGCTCGGCCGTCACCCTGCGCGGCACGGTACACACCTGGGCTGATCGGACCGCCTGCGAAGGCGCAGCCTGGTCTGCACAAGGGATCACGAAAGTGGTCAACGAACTGACCGTCGCAAGTTGAGCGCAGTGCCATCTCGACTGACTTGATCAAGGAACCCTGCCATGAACGAACTGCTTCCCGTGGACCCCTACCTCATGAACCCGATCGAAGACACCTTGCGCGGCATGATGCGACCCTGGCGCATGGATCTTGCAGAACGCGCACCGACTATCCGGGTCGAACTGAGCGAGACCGACACCGCCTATCAGCTCAGAGCCGATATTCCTGGCGTTCGAAAAGAAGATATCGATGTGCGCATCGAGGGCAATCAGCTGAGCATCAGCACGGAAATCAAGAAAGAGCGCGAAGACAAGCGCAATGGGCGCATGCTCAGAAGTGAGCGGCTGTATGGCTTTGCCAGCCGCAGCTTCACGCTGGGCAGCGTACTGGATGAAGCCAAGGCCGAAGCAAAGTACGACAACGGCGTGCTTGAGTTGACCATTCCCAAGAAGGGCGGTGCATCAGCCCGCAAACTGTCAATTCACTGAGTGACCACACGCCCCTGCGAGCCACATGGCCGCAGGGGCGTTCCAGTGCAGCGCACCGCTGCCTTACATCAGTCGAAAAGCCGCCTCATCGTGTGCATCGCCACGTGAACCCAGTGCGGCCGCAATCGCATCGTCGACGGTCTCCAACCAGACGAATGTCAGCGCAGCACGCACGCTGTCAGGCACATCCGCCAGATCCTTGCGGTTGCGTGCCGGCAGCAGAACGCAGCGCAAGCCCGCGCGCTGCGCCGCCAGTACCTTGTCCTTGATGCCCCCGACGGGCAGCACCAGCCCGCGCAGGCTGATCTCGCCGGTCATGGCCACATCTCGATGCACCACCCGGCCAGCAAAGAGGGAGGCCAGTGCAACGAACATCGTGATGCCGGCACTGGGTCCATCCTTAGGAATGGCGCCCGCAGGCACATGCAGGTGCACATCGATGCCTTCGAACATCGCATTGGCCAGGCCCAGTGATGCGGCATGCGACTTCACCAGCGTCAGCGCCGCCTGGGCACTTTCCTTCATCACCTCGCCGAGCTGACCGGTCAGGATCAATCGGCCGTTGCCAGGGATGCGACTCGCCTCAACGAACAGGATGTCGCCGCCGACCGGCGTCCAGGCCAGGCCGGTCGCCACGCCCGGCAGACTGACCCGCATTGCGGTCTCGGTTTCGAATTTCGGCGGCCCCAGGACCGCTTCCAGATCGCTCACATCGATGCGCGTGACACCGGATGCGCCCCGGGCAACCCGCAGCGCCACGTGTCGCATGACCCGCCCGATCTCGCGCTCGAGCTGACGCACGCCGGCCTCGCGCGTGTAATGCGCGACGATATCGCGAAGCGCTTCGCCGCTGATCTCGCACTGTCCGGCCTTGACGCCATTGGCTTCGAACTGCCTTGCCAGCAGATGGCCTGTCGCGATCTGGAGCTTTTCTTCCTGGGTGTAACCGGGCAGATCGATGACCTCCATGCGATCACGCACCGGCGCACTGACCGCATCGATCACATTGGCCGTCGCGATGAACACCACCCGACTCAGATCAACCGGCACGCCCAGGTAGTTGTCACGGAAAGTGCCGTTCTGCTCGGGATCGAGCACTTCGAGCAAGGCGGCTGAAGGGTCGCCCTGCACACCCGCACCGAGCTTGTCGACCTCATCGAGCATCATCACGCACTGTCTTGAATTGGCCCTTCGAAGCGCCTGCACGATGCGTCCGGGCATGGCTCCGACATAGGTTCGACGGTGGCCACGCATCTCGGCCTCATCGTGCACACCGCCGAGCGACACCCGCACGAACGGGCGCTCGAGCGCTCGCGCGATGCTCTGGCCCAGCGACGTCTTGCCAACACCGGGCGGCCCGACAAAGCACAGGATCGGTGCTCGCCCATTCGGATTGAGCTTCTGTACGGCAAGAAATTCGATGATTCGCTGCTTGACGCTTTTGAGGCCGAAATGATCCGCCTCGAGCACGCGCTGAGCCGCATCAAGATCGATCACCGCCTCGTCCTGCAATCGCCATGGCAGGCCGGTCATCCAGTCCAGATAGGTGTGCAGCATCCCGTATTCGGGTGATCCGGTGCCGATGCGCTCCAGGCGCTCGAGTTCCTTTCGGGCATGGGCTTCGACTTCAACCGGCATGTTGGCCTGAGCAATCGCGGCATCGATTTCAGCCACTTCCGCCTGGTCGTCGCCCGCCTCACCCAGCTCTTTCTGGATGGTTCGAACCTGCTCTCTCAACAGATATTTGCGTTCTCGATCGGACAGATTCGCCTTGGTGAGCTCACCAATTTCCTGCGACAGCTTGAGCACCTCGATGCGGTGCGTCAGCATCTGAAGCACCTTCTGCAACCTGGCATCGACTTCAATTGTTTCCAGCAATTGCTGCTTCTGAGCCAGGTCCACATCGATCAGGCTGGCGGTGAGGTCCGCAAGCTCGGCAGGACCACGGGTCGATTGCAGGGTGTGGACGATTTCAGCGGGCACGCCCGGCAACAGCGACAACACCTCTGCGGCGCGTTCGCGCACCTGCAAACCCAGGGCCTCGACCTGTGTCGTGAGTGATTCGGCCGGCGCCAGCAGCGACACCCGGGCGACCATGAAGGCCTGCTCTTGCTCAAGCTGCTCGATCCGGACTCTTCCAACGCCCTGGCAAACGAGATGGCGAAGCCCTTCCTGGGCGCCGAGGTCGCGCACGATGCGCGTCAGGGTTCCAACTGTATGCAAGCCCTCCTGCTGCGGTGCATCGTCCTGCGCGTCGCGTTGAAGGACGAGCACCAGCAATGACTGCGAGCGAAGGGCGTAATCGATGGCAGCCACCGATCGGGCACGGCCAACCGAAACCGGCATCAGGACGTCTGGAAACAGCACCAGATTGCGCATCGGAACCAGAGGAAACACCTCTGGATCAAGCAGCGCGTTGGACAGCTCGGTTTGCATCGCATCAGACCGAAGCCGAGGACGCGCAGGCTCGTGTCGCCCGCCGCGTACGGGAACGCCGATGCGGCGTCTCGTTGCCGCGCTCATCAGGGCAGCCTCGGGTGTTGCGCGCGACACCGCGCAGGCCATCGGAGTCCAGGATCTCGACCTCCCGGTTGTCGACGGCCACGAAGCCCCAGTTCACCAGCTCACTGAAGGACCGGCTGACGGTCTCATGGGCCACGCCAAGATGGCTGGCAATGTCGCGACGACTCATCGGCAGGCGCAGTCGCCGCGCCGATTGACCCAGTGAGGCCATCCGCATCGAACGCTGCAACAGAAATCGAGCCAGCCTGGCCTCAGATGCAACCGCTGCCATGACCTCAGCGATCCCGGCTGCACCGGCGAGTTGAGCACTCAATGCCGACTGCAGGGCGCGGTCCAGGGACGGGACACGCTGGCGCAAACCGTCCAGCTCCCGGATCGGCAGCGCATAAACGCCCGCGTCCTCAAGAGCCACGGCCGAACTCGGATGAGCACCGCTGCACAGCGCGTCGAATCCGATGACATCGGCCTGTCCTGAAAATCCGAGCACTTGCTCGTACCCGTCTTCTGCAACACGCAGGGTCTTGAACGTCCCGAAGCGCACGACGTAGACCGATTCGGCGCGCGTGCCTTCATGGAGCAGCACGACGCCTGCGCGGACTCGACGCAAGGGAATCAGGTAGGCGTCACACAGCCTGCGATCCTCGATGGGCGCGCCCATGATCGACAACAGATCGGACAGCCGTCCTTGTGCTGCCACAGGTGCGAGTGACACCGTGCGTGGCGACCAGGCCTCATGAGTCATCTGGCCTGCCGCAGCAGACGCCCTTGCCTGAACCTGAACCTGAACCATCGTGACCTCGCTCTGAACGGGCGCGCCCAAGCAGCGCACCATCGAGCATCGGCCTGCAATCGGTCTGCCGCCATCGGCGTGGGCGGCACACCGACATCAGACTGCACAGACGGAATTCGATCGATCCAGGCCCTCCAGGCCTAGGACGAGTCCTACTCGCGAGCGATTAGTCCTCGATTTCGCAGCCCAGGCGCTTGAGCGTCGCATCAATCCAGGAAAAGTCCTGGGTGCCGGCCGCGATTGCAGCGACCATCGCAGCTTCGACTTTCATCTTTTCGCGCGCAGCCAGGAGCAGGGATTGGGCCTGATCGATGGGCACACTCAGGAATCCGTCCTCATCACCGATGACCAGATCGCCGGGTTCGATCAGCATGCCGTCAATCGAGACTGGGACATTGATTTCGCCTGGCCCATCCTTGTAGGGACCACGGTGGGTCACGCCGGCTGCATAGACCGGAAAGTCGCCTTGCCGAAGGGCCCCTGCGTCGCGGATCGCCCCATTGATCACGAAACCACCCAGGCTGCGTCCGATTGCGGTGCCGACCATGATCTCGCCGATGATCGCGTTGGTGAGGTCACCACCGGCATCGACCACGATGACGTCACCGGGAGAGGCCATCTGCAGTGCCTTGTGGACCATCAGGTTGTCGCCCGGTCGGGTCCGGACGGTGAATGCCGCGCCGCTCATGAAACGCCCGCTGTGCATCGGGCGCAAACGCGGTCCGCCAGCAAACATCCGCGACATGCAGTCGCTGACATTGGCCACGGGAATGTCGATGAACTGGCTGGCCAGTTCGGACGAGACGGCGCGACGCCGTTTGAGTATCCGAAGTCCGATCATGTCGATGTCCTTATGGGTGGAGGTTCAGGCTGCACAATCGCGACAGGCCGGGTGTGCCCGCAGACGCGGATACACGCCCAGCGCATTGCCGGCGAAGATCTGCTGCTTCTGCTCTGCGTTGGCCCGGGGGGAGGCATCGATGTAGCGGCGCGTGTCGTCGTAGGCATGCCCGGTTCTCGGATCGATGCCCTGTACTGCACCGACCGTCTCTGATGCAAAGAGAATATTGCGCGTCGGCACGACCTCGAGCATCAGGTCGATGCCGGGCTGGTGATAGACGCAGGTGTCGAAGAACACATTGCCCAGCACCTTTTCCTCGAGGGTAGGCAGCCCTGCGTCCTGAGCGATCCCGCGATACCGGCCCCAGTGAAAGGGCACCGCGCCGCCGCCATGCGGGATGACGAATCGCAGCGTCGGAAAGTCCTTGAAAATGTCCGAGGTCATGAACTGAACGAAGGCGGTTGTGTCGCCGTTCAGATAGTGGGTGGCGACGGCCGGATTGAAATGCGGATTGCACGATCCGGAGACATGGATCATCGCGGGAATGTCGTAGTGCACCAGCCGCTCATAGAGCGGATACCACCAGGTTCGATCAGACAGAGGCGGATCGCTCCAGCGCCCGCCGGTCGGATCCGGATTCAGGTTCGCCGCGATGAATCCGAATCCATCGATGCAGCGGTCGAGTTCATCGAAGACCGCCTTGCCGGGTGGCACACCGGGCGCCTGCGGCAACTGGCAGGCACCGATGAAGCGATCGGGGTAGAGCTGGCAGACCCGATGCACCAGGTCATTGCTGTAGCGCGCCCAAGCCACATTGCTGGCTTCGTCGGCATTGTGATGGTCCATGCCCAGTGCCTTGGGCGAGAAGATGGTCAGGTCAACGCCCCGATCATTCATCTTCTTGAGTTGATTCGGTTCAATGCCGGCGCGGATCTCGGCATCGCTCACTTCCGGAGGTGGCTCGGCAAGCGCCCTGCCAGTCTTGAGAAACTCGGCCACCTGACGGGACCGAAAGGCTGCAACCTGAGGCGGGGTGGTGGTGAAGTGACCGTGGCAGTCGATGATCATGTCTGGGCCCTGAAGGGAAGCATCACTGGGGTTCAATCTTTGCAAGCGCAACGTACTGCGCCCACTTGGCGCGTTCACGTGAGGCAAATGTCGCGCACTCGGCGAGGCTCATCGGCTTTGGTGTGAAGCCGAAGTTGATCAGCCGCGAATGCATCGGCTCAGCCATGATCGCAGCATTCACCAGATCATTGAGCGATTGCTTGCTCGCCGCAGGCGCGCCGCTGTGCACGGCCACACCCAGAAAGCCGGTCGACTCGAATCCGGGAAACGACTCGTGGATCGTGGGCAGCGCCGGGTATTTCCGGATCCGTTCCAGGCGGGTCACGGCCAGCGCGCGCAGCTGCCCGGACGTGACATAGGAATCGGCCGCAGTCGTGTCGGCAAAAATGACCTGAATCTGCCCGCTGATCAGATCGGCGATCGCGTTGCCAATCTGCTTGTAGGCCACCGCTGTCATGTCGACGCCTGCCATCGATTTCATCAGCGCTCCGGGCACCATCGACGAGGCGTTGAAATGACCATAGTTCAGGCGTCCCGGGTTGGCCCGTCCGTAGGTCACCAGGTCTGAAAGGGTGGCAAAAGGCGAATCCGGTCGAACGAGCAGATAACTGCCGCTCGAGCCGAACACCCCGACCAGGGTGAAATCCTTTTCCGGATCGTAGGGCAGCTTTCGAAACAGGCTGACGTTGGCCGAATGGGTGGAGGTGGTGGCCAGCAACAGGGTCTGGCCATCGGGCGGCGACGCCTTGGCGGCCTCGACGCCGATGATCCCATTCGCACCCGGTTTGTTTTCGACCACCACAGGCTGCGAGGTGGTCGCGGTGATGTGTTGAGCGACCAGCCGCGCGGTGATGTCGCCCGAGCCGCCAGGGGCAAACGGCACGATGATCTTCATGCCTTTGCCCGAAGCGGTTTGTGCAGAAACCGAGCGCGCGCCCGCGATGGAAATGACCGCGGCGGCTTTGATCAGACTCCGCCTGTTTTTGTGATTCATGCGCCATCCTTTTCGGGCTTGCCTGACTTGGGCACC
>CAIXXI010000473.1 GCA_903923345.1 uncultured Burkholderiales bacterium
GCTGCCCTGGCGCGAGGCGGTCTTGCTGTATTCAAAGCCGACCTTTCCCTCGCAGGTGCTGCTGGTTGCGCGTGCCGATTCCGGACTAAAGCCGATCCCGGGATCGAAAGACCTCGGCGGTGATATTCGCAAGACGAAGTCGATGATCGGCAAGAACAGTTTGCTGGTGATGGAAAAGACCTGCCTGGACCCAGCCAACTATGAGCTCAAAGGCATCGGACTGGATCTCAGGATGTACACCCGCAGCACCAATATCAGCGAGATGGTGCCGGCCCTGATCAACAAGGAAGCGGAGTTGACCTTGCTGGATGTGCCGGATGCGGTGTTGGACCTCAAGAAATGGGCAGGCCAGATCAAGGTGCTGGGCCCCATCTCCGAGCATCAGGACCTGGCTGCGGCTTTTCCAAAGGATGCACCGGAACTGAGAGCCGCGTTCAATGAGTATCTGGCGAAGGTCAGGGCTGACGGCAGTTATGACAGGCTGGTCGACAAGTACTACCCCGGCATCCGAAGGTACTTCCCGGATTTTTTCGCCAGAACCTATTGAGTGCCGGGGCCGATTGATTGAAGCCGCTCTCGTCACTGCTTCAGCGCCCTGCCGCGCGCTGGCCGCTGCTGCTGGCAGGGGCCTTCGCGCTCTACTGCAGTGTGCTGTTCTGGCATGTGTTCGATGCGCAGGCGGCACTTCAAGAACTGCACAATGAGCGGGTGACGAGTCAGGCCCGGTATCGGGCGATCGCCATTGGTGATGCCCTTCAGGACCGACAGAGAATGGCTTTCGATCTGGCGCAAAGCCATGAAATCGAGGCCTTCTTGCTGAATCGAGACCTCGGGATGTCGATGCAGTATGGCCTCTGGGCCAGCTTCGATGGCATTGATCAGCGGTTCAAGCGCGAACGCGAGGGCCTGATCCTGCGCGACCGGAAGTTGTATGACTCGATCACCTATTACGACGAGCGCGGTGCGCCGCTGACGGACTCTCCCGCACTGACTCAGCCGCCTGACCTGCCTGACGGCCATCGGTTGCGCCCATGTCTGTGGTTGTCTGCTGATGGTCGGTGGCTGATGGCCAGTGCCCCGGTGATTCACAAGGGGGCCTATCAGGGAGTGGTCGTCACGGTGGGTGACATGCGTCGCCTCAGTGGCCTGCTGGTTGAAGCGAACGTCGGTCAGGACAGTTCTTTCGAGGCGCTGATCTCAAGCGACGGAAGCGATGTGGGGGGCTTGGTCGCTGAACGCCTGTCGGGCCATGAGGCCACACTGAAGGCGATGGCCACGATGCCGGAGTCGGTTCTGACCAGCGCGAGCAGTCTGGGCTCGGTCGCGAAGGCGCTGAGCAGTCATCTGGTGATGCGCACGAAGATTGAAGGCGTGCCCTTGTCTTTGCTCAGTACGGTCGATCCGCGGATTGTTTACGGCAACACGACGTCCAAGGGATTTCTCTACACGCTGATTCTTGCGCCCATTCTGTTGTTGGCAGCCGCGCTCGCTCTGGATCAGCAGCGCCTTCGCAGGCTGCGACTGGAGCAGCACAACGAGGTGCTGGCCCAGGAGGTGTCGCGACGCGAGGCGCTGGAATCCGAGCTTCGCGACCGGGCCATCGAGCTCGAGCGACTGGCGGGTGAAAATCACGCGAACATGATTCGGGCCGAGGCGGCGAGTCGGGCGAAATCCGATTTTCTGGCGACCATGTCGCACGAGATCCGGACCCCGATGAATGGCGTGCTCGGGATGACCGATCTGGTGCTCGAGACAGAGCTGACCGATCAGCAGCGCGACTATCTCGGTACCGCGAAATTGTCTGCCCGGGTGCTGCTGACCGTCATCGACGACATTCTGGACTTCTCGAAACTCGAGGCCGGCAAGGTCCCACTCGAGCGGCTGAGATTTGACCTCCGGCATCTTGCGACTGAAGTGGTTCGAATGCAGTCTCGAGCCGCACAGGATAAACATCTCAGTCTGGTTTGCACGATCGGACCGGATGTGCCGCGCTATGTGGTGGGTTCTCCCGACCGCTTGCGCCAGGTGCTGATCAATCTGCTGAGCAATGCCATCAAGTTCACGCAGCGAGGCGAGGTGTCGCTGGATGTTTCGCTTGTGTCCATCCTTGATCAAACGGCCACCCTGCGCTGCTCGGTACGCGATACAGGCGTCGGCATTCATCCGTCTCAACATCGTGCGATCTTCGAAGCATTCACTCAGGCAGACACCTCGATCACACGACGATTCGGTGGCACGGGTCTGGGGCTGAGCATCTGCACGAGACTCGCCGAACTGATGGGCGGTGAGATGGATGTGCACAGTGAACCGGGTCGTGGGTCTACGTTCACGCTGACGCTGCCTTTGCAAATCGATGATCAGTCGTTCGTTGACCCCGATCCGCTCGAATCGCCTCAACAGCCGGGGCTCACAGGAGTGCGGTCGAATTCAGGCGCCGTGTATTTTCACAAGCAGGAGGCGCCACTTGACATTCTCGTGGCCGAGGACAACCCGATCAGCCAGAAGGTCATCGATGCGCTGCTTGGGCGATACGGTCACCGGGTGGTACTGGTCAATAACGGACAGGAAGCGGTGGATGTGTCTGCGGGACGGACGTTCGACCTTTTCCTTCTGGACATCCACATGCCGGTGATGGGTGGCATCGAGGCAGCCCGTTGCCTTCGCAGTCGAGAGGCCGAAAAGACTGAATCGAGACGCATGCCGATTCATGCGCTCACCGCGGCGGCGATGAATGAAGAGCGCGAGTTGGCCATGGCCAATGGATTTGATGGCTACCTCGTCAAGCCGATTGATACATCCGAATTGAAGGCGCTGCTTGACTCGGCGATGGCCAACAGGTCGAACACAGTCACGGATTGAACTGCCCTTTGATTTTCTGATTCGGCTCACGATGGAGGCCGAGATCTCAAGAAGGGCGCGTTACCATCATCCGCCAACATCAACCCGCAGACCTTTGCCGATGAATCCCTTGCGTCACTTGCTGTTTGTCGTTCTCGGCGGTCAATCATCGCGACTGCGGGTGGTGGGGATGGCGATGGCTTTGCTAGGCGTTGTTGCGCTCAGCACCCGAGTTGCCATCGCTGCGCCTGTTGAGGTCGCACCGAAAGCGCTGGCAACTGCAGATGCAGCGGAAGCGGAAGCGGTTGCGGTTGATCCCTCGCTGTTCACCATCCAGACCTTCCAATGGAAGGATGCAGCACGAGAGCGCTCAGTGCCTGCCAAGCTCTATCTGCCTGTGGGATCCAAGTTGGGTGCAGGTGTCGTGCCGCTGGTCGTCTTCTCACACGGCATTGGTGGCTCGATGGACGGCTACAGCTATCTCGGGCGCTACTTCGCCGCTCAGGGTTATGCCAGTCTGCACGTCCAGCATGTCGGCAGCGACCGCCAGATCTGGCGGGGTAACCCGTTGACACTGGCTACGCGCTTATCCGATGCAGCCCAGGACACCGAGGCGCTGAATCGGGTGAAGGATGTCAAGTTTGCTCTGGACCATCTGCTGCGCGATCCAGTCGGCCAGATCATTGATCTCAAACGACTGGTTGCGGCGGGGCATTCCTACGGTGCCAATACAACGATGCTGCTGGCTGGAGCCAAGGTGGACACCAACGGCTCTGCCGCGTCGTTCAAAGACCACCGTTTCAGTGCCGCCATTCTGATCTCTGCGCCGCCGTTTTATGGCCTGGGCGATCCCGTCAAAATTGTTTCCGGAATCGACGTTCCCACGCTTCACATCACCGCCACCGCAGACGACATCCTGATTCCTGGCTACAACTCGGGTGTGGAAGATCGCCTGGCGCTGTACCGAGCGACCGGAGCAGACACCCAGGCGACGAAAGTGCTAGCAGTCTTCAAAGACGGCTCGCACAGCATTTTTACCGACCGCATGGGTACGGGTGGCGCAGCGTTCAATCCGAAGGTGAAGGTCGCGACGCGCCAACTCGCGGTGGCGTTTCTGACCTGGTTGCATGGCCAAGACACCGCCGCACTCGAACGGTGGTCGGGACAAAACGCTTTGCTTCTGTCGCGGTTTGAAAAGGTGGTTTTTTGACTGGCGCGGCAGCCGCGCTGCGGCGGTATCCGATGAAAGTGGGGAACTTGATCTTGCGGTGGACGGTGCTGTGTTGACAGTGCGCCATGAACACTGAGTTGCAATCACCGCAGGACATTCGCCAGCAGATCTGGAAGGAACTGGGGCGAGCCAGCCAGGATCGTCACCATGCCTGGCGAACCCCGGTACTCGCCACGGTGGGGGCTGACGGTGCTGCCAACGCCCGCACGGTGGTACTTCGCGCCGTGGATGCCCCGCGCCAGAGCCTGCGCATCTACACAGACGTACGCAGCCCCAAAGTCGGCGAACTGGTCAATGAA
>CAIXXI010000474.1 GCA_903923345.1 uncultured Burkholderiales bacterium
CTCGATGCGGTTGATCAGTGGTGGGGCCTCAACGTCAAGCTCTCGACTGAGCAGAGCGCGAATGCGGCATCGACCTACAGCAGCGCCAAGGACACGCTGCTGGCGCTGGTGGCAGCAGCATTGGCGCTGGGCATCGCGGCGGGGATGCTGATCACCCGCTCGATCGTTGGACCGATCCGGCAGGCAGTGCAGTTGGCGTCGACCGTGGCCGCTGGCGACCTGAGTTCGCGGATCGATACCCAGGGCAAGGACGAGGCGGCGCAATTGCTGCAGGCGCTGGATGGCATGCAGTCGAGCCTCATCGGCGTTGTTGCCAACGTGCGCAGCAATGCCGAAGGCGTGGCCACGGCCAGCGCACAAATTGCCCAGGGAAATCTGGACCTGTCAGGTCGAACCGAAGAGCAGGCCAGTGCCCTCGAGGAAACGGCCGCATCGATGGATCAACTGGGCTCGACCGTCAAGCAGAACGCCGACAATGCCAGACAGGCCAACCATCTTGCGCAGAGTGCCTCGACAGTCGCCATCGAGGGCGGCGTGGTCGTTGGTCAGGTGGTCGAGACGATGAAGGGCATCAACGACAGCAGCCGGAAGATCGCCGACATCATCGGGGTGATCGACGGCATCGCGTTCCAGACCAACATCCTGGCCTTGAACGCCGCAGTCGAGGCCGCACGCGCAGGCGAACAGGGCCGCGGTTTCGCCGTGGTGGCGAGCGAAGTTCGCAGCCTGGCAGGTCGCTCTGCAGAGGCCGCCAAGGAGATCAAGGCTCTGATCACCGCCAGCGTCGAGCGTGTCGAGCAAGGGTCTGTGCTGGTCGACAAGGCGGGCGCGACGATGACCGAGGTGGTCACCAGCATCAAGCGTGTGACCGACATGGTGAGCGAGATCAGTGCAGCCAGCGTCGAACAAAGTGCCGGTGTGTCGCAAGTGGGTGTGGCCGTGACGCAGATGGACCAAGCCACGCAACAGAACGCTGCGCTGGTCGAAGAAAGTGCCGCCGCCGCCGAAAGCCTCAAGGTCCAGGCGCATCAACTGGTGCAGGCCGTGGCGGTTTTCAAGCTGTCGCAAAAAGAGTCTTTCGGAATCGAGTCATCTTGCCCGCGCGGTTGAGACGATCGGCGGATCCGAAGAGGGGATCCCTCTAAGCTGGCCGCTGCTATCCTCGGGTGATGAACTTCCAGCTCACACCTGATCAGCAATCCTTCAAGGATTCCGTCACCCGGTTCGCCAAACGCCACCTCGCCGAGGGCGCGGTGGCTCGCGCCCACGAACCGGCCTATCCCTGGGACATCTCCCGCCTCATGGCCGACAACGGCCTGTTGGGCATCACCATCGCGCAGGCCGATGGCGGCCAGGGCGGCTCGTTGATGGACGCGGTATTGGCCATCGAGGCGATTGCCGCGGTGTGTCCGCGCAGCGCCGACGTCATCCAGGCCGGCAGCTTCGGAGCGATCCGGGTGCTGGCCGAATACGGCACCGAGCAGCAGAAAGATCGCTTTCTGAAACGGCTTCTGGCTGGCGAAGGCGTGATCTCGGTGGGCATGACCGAACCCGAAGCCGGTTCAGCAGTCACCGACCTGCAGACCACCGCCACCCCCGATGGTGATGGCTTTCGCATCAATGGCTCGAAGGTCTTCACGACCCATGCCTGGTATGCCGATGTCATCCTCGCCTATGTGCGTTATGGCCCGGGGGTCAACGGGATCGGCTCGGTGCTCATCGACACAAAATCCGAAGGCGTGCGCTTTGGCAATCGCACCGCATTCCTGTCGGGTGAGGAATGGGCAACCACCTATTTCGACAATGTCTACGTGGCCCCCGAAAACGTGCTGCTGCGCGAGGGCGGATTTCGCAAGCAGATTGCCGGCTTCAATGTCGAGCGCATCGGGAACACCACCCGCTCGCTGGCACTGGGCCGATATGCCTTCGAGGCCGCCCGCGACTGGGCTGTTCAGCGGCGCCAGTTCGGCCGCTTGCTGGCGGAGTTCCAGGGCCTGCAGTGGAAATTCGCCGACATGAAAGTCAAGCTCGATGCCGGCCAGTTGCTGCTGTATCGCGCTGCCACCAATGCCGATGCCGGTTTCCCGTCGCCCGATGAAACCTCGATCGCCAAGGCCTTCTGCAATCAGGCCGGATTCGACATCGCCAATGAAGCGATCCAGATCATGGGCGGCATGGGCTACAGCCAGGATTCACTGGTCGAGTACTGCATGCGCCGCTGCCGCGGCTGGATGATTGCGGGTGGCTCGATCGAGATTCTCAAGAACCGGATCGCAGAAGGCGTGTTCGAGCGCAGTTTTTCACAGCGCCCCCAGGCCTGAAGCGATGAATCCGCTGTTTCGTTCGATCTTCGAGCCGCGCACGGTGGCGCTCATCGGCGCCTCGGGCGATGCCGGCAAGAACACCGCACGTCCGCAACAGTTCCTGCGCCGTCATGGCTGGACCGGGACGATTCGCCCGATCAACCGCACGCGCAACGAACTGTTCGGCGAGCCGGCATTCCCTGACCTCGACAGCGTGCCCGGTGCAATCGACCATGCCTTCGTGATGGTGCCTGCGGCCGATGTGGCGGAGGCACTCGAAGCCTGTGGCCGCAAGCAGGTGTCGGTGGTGACCATTTTTTCCGACGGATTTTCTGAAGCCGGCCCGGAGGGTGCGCGCCAGCAGGTGGCACTGTCAGCGCGCGCTCGTGAACTCGGTGTGCGCCTGCTGGGCCCGAACTGCATCGGTGTGATCGACGTCGTGACCCGGATGCCGCTCACCGTCAATGCCTCGCTGGCCGGTGAGCTCGCTCCTGCAGGCCGCATGGCGGTGGTGTCGCAAAGTGGCTCGATGCTGGGTGCATTGCTGTCGCGCGGGCAGGCGCGGGGCTGCGGATTTTCGCGCCTGGTGTCGGTGGGCAATGAGGCCGATGTCGGCGTCGGTGAAATCGCTGCCATGCTGGTCGATGACCCGCACACCGATGTGATCGCGCTGTTTCTTGAGACCCTGCGCGATGCACCCTTGCTGGCTGCGGCTGCGCGGGCCGCCCACAGCGCTGGCAAGGTGATCGTCGTCTACAAGCTCGGGCGCTCCGAG
>CAIXXI010000475.1 GCA_903923345.1 uncultured Burkholderiales bacterium
CCGATCTGCGTGGCACCTGGACGATGTCCAAGCAGCACAACCCGATCCAGGACATCTACCTGCGCCGGGTCGAGGGCGAGCAGAACAAGTACGTGTCGGTGGCCTGGAAGGCGCTTGCCGACCCGGCTCGCGGCTGCCGCATGGCCTGACCAAAGCAACACGTGGACAGCGTCGCCTCGATCCTCATCCAGATCCTCAACGGGCTGCAATACGGCCTGTTGCTGTTTCTGGTCGCCTCGGGGCTGACGCTGATCTTTGGAATCATGGGCGTGATCAACCTCGCCCATGGCAGCTTCTACATGGTCGGCGCCTACCTCGCTTTCTCGCTGACCTCGGCCTTCAACAACCTGCTGCTTGCCCTGATCGCCGGTGTGGTGTTGTCGGTGCTGCTGGGCCTGCTGCTTGAGCGGCTGCTCATCCGTCACTTCTACCACCGTGATCACCTCTACCAGGTCCTGCTCACCTACGGGCTGATCCTGATCTTCGAGCAGCTGCGCTCGCTGCTGTGGGGCGATGATGTGCAGGGCGTGAAGATCCCCGAGCTCTTCAATCATTCGATTGCGCTGACCGACACCCTCTCCTACCCGGTCTACCGACTGGTGATCTCAGCGGTCTGCATTGCGATTGCGCTGGCGCTGCATGGACTGATCCGCCATACCCGGCTGGGCATGATGATCCGGGCCGGTGCACACAATCGCGAGATGACCGAGGCCATGGGCATCAACATCCGCCTGCTGTTCGCTCTGGTCTTTTCGCTCGGCGTGGCGCTGGCTGCGTTTGCCGGCATGCTGGCCGCCCCGGTGTCATCGGTCTATCCGAACATGGGCAGTCAGGTGCTGATCATCTGCTTCGTGGTGGTCGTGATCGGCGGTATCGGTTCGGTCAAGGGCGCCCTGGTGGCGGCCCTGCTGATCGGGCTGGCCGACACCTTCGGGCAGGTCTATCTGCCGCAGATCGCCGGCATGGTGGTCTATCTGCTGATGGCCCTGGTGCTGATCTTCCGGCCTGAAGGCCTGTTCAAGAAAACCTGACCGGATCCAATGCACGCCCATTCCCGCACCCTGGGTGCCCTGTTGCTGCTGGCTCTGGTAGCACTGGCTCTGTTTCCACTGGTCGGCAGCACCTTCTATCTGCAGCTGATCACCAAGGTGATGATCCTGGCCATCTTCGCGATGAGCCTGGACCTCCTGGTCGGCTATACCGGACTGGTCAGCCTGGGCCATGCAGCCTTCTTCGGGCTGGCTGGCTATGCGCTGGCACTCATCCAGCCGAAATACGATCCGATGTCGATCTTCATCACCCTGCCCGCAGCCCTGGCCCTGTGTGCGCTTTTTGCGCTCATCACCGGCGCGCTGGTGCTGCGCACCCGCGGCATCTACTTCATCATGGTCACGCTGGCCTTTGCGCAGATGGTGTACTTCGTCTTTCACGACACCGCATTGGGCGGCGGATCAGACGGTCTGTACATCAACAACAAGCCGCTGGTGGGATGGGGTGACCTGACCCTGCTCGATCTGGAAAACCGCACAAGCTTCTATTACCTCGTGCTGGTGCTGTTGGCGGCGGTCTACCTGCTGCTGCGTCGGGTGCTGGCCTCGAATTTCGGGCATGCGCTGCAGGGCATCCGCGTCAACGAACACCGCATGCGCGCCATCGGTTTTCCGGTGATGCGCTATCAGCTCGGAGTCTATGTGCTGGCCGGCGTGCTGGCGGGTTTATCCGGCTATTTATCCGCCGCTCAGTTCGGTTTCGTGAACCCGGAGATCATCTCCTGGCATCAATCGGGTGCCGTGCTGATGATGGTGATTCTGGGTGGCATGGGCACCTTGTCAGGTTCGATGATCGGCGCATTCGTGTTCGTGCTGCTCGAGGAATTCTTCAAGGACGACACCGTGTTCGGCGCAGTCGCCAAGCACTGGCAACTGCTCATGGGACTGATCATCGTGGCAGTCGCCTGCTTTTTGCCGCGCGGGCTGGTCGGGCTGCTGAGCCGGCGCAACAAGGAGCCAGGCGATGCTTGAGGTCAGCCAGCTGAGCAAGCACTTCGGTGGACTCAGGGCCAACTCCAACGTGGCACTGTCCGTGCGCGTCGGGCAGATCCATGTGGTGATCGGCCCCAATGGCGCCGGCAAAAGCACCCTGATCAACATGCTCTCGGGCGATCTCGCACCAAGCTCTGGTTCGATCAAGCTCGATGGCCGCGAGATCGCCGGCCTGCGCCCGGATGAAATCTCGCGCATGGGTGTGGGCCGCAGTTATCAGAAGACCAATATCTTTTCGAGCTTCACCGTGCTGGAGAACTGCCGACTTGCGGCGCAGTCGCGCGCACCGCATGCCTGGCGGCTGTTCACCCCAGCCGATCGCCATGAGCCTGCGCTCGCCCTGGCCCGCCATGCCATCACACAAGCCGAACTCGACGGACGTGAACATCGCATCGCCAGCACCCTCTCGCACGGCGAACAGCGCCAACTCGAAATCGCGCTGTCGCTGGCCACCTCACCCCGTGTCCTGCTGCTGGACGAACCGCTGGCTGGCATGGGAGCTGAGGAATCGCAGCGCATGGTGGGGCTGATCGGCAAGCTCAGGTCCGAACACGCGATTGTGCTGGTCGAACACGACATGGAGGCGGTGTTCGCGCTGGCCGATGTCCTGACCGTGATGGTCGAGGGCCAGGTGCTGGCCAGTGGCAGCCCCACCGAAATCCGCACCAACCCGCAGGTGCAGGCGGCCTACCTGGGTCACGCGGGCGAGGAGCAGCCTCATGTCTGACTGGCTCATCGAGGCCACCGGCCTGCACACCTACTATGGCGCGAGCCACATCCTGCATGGCGTCGATTTTCGAGTCGCGCGCGGCGAGGCCATCGGCCTGATGGGCCGCAACGGCATGGGCAAGACCACCCTGATCAAGTCATTGCTGGGTCTCGTGCCGGTGCGATCCGGCGAGATCACCATCGCCGGCAAATCGATGCGCGGCGCAGCGCCTTATCGCATTGCGCGCGCGGGCATCGGCTATGTGCCCGAGGGTCGAGGCATCTTCCCGACGCTCTCGGTCATCGAAAATCTGCAGATGGCCGCAAGACCCGGCATTGATGGTCGGCGGCACTGGACACTCGAGCGCGTGCTGCAGACCTTCCCGCGGCTGGCCGAACGACGCCATCACGGCGGCACGCAATTGTCGGGCGGCGAACAGCAGATGCTGTCGATCGGCCGCGCGCTCATGACGCACCCGGACGTGCTGTTTCTGGACGAAGCCACCGAAGGTCTGGCACCCCTGATCGTGGCCGAGATCTGGCAGATCATCGGCAAGGTCCGCGCAGAGGGCATTGCCACGGTGGTGGTCGACAAGAATTTCCGTTCGGTGCTCAAGTCCAGCGATCGCGCGGTGGTCTTGGTCAAGGGCGAAGTGGCGCTGGATGCGCCCTCAGCCAGCCTGGCCAGCGATCCGGATCAGTTGAATCGATTGCTCGGGGTTTGAGGGTCGGTGCTAAAACCCCAACCAACTCGACCCGCAGAATGCACAGCGCGTTCTGTCTTTCCTGCGCGACCGGGTGGCTCCACAGGACAATCCAGGCAGCATCGGCGAGGCTCTAAGCGGCTCGCAGCAGCCCGCTCACACCGCAATCGCAAGGCCCCCGGTCGCTGGATCAGCCCCACCATCCAGCACGCCGTCTTGCAGCCGAATGGCATGCACCCAAGCAAAGGTGTAGCTCTGAGCATGTCGCTTCACCGTATAGCCCTGACTGCATAACGCACGTTCGGTCGCATGCAGAATCCTGTTGGACAGCTCGATGGTGTTCGACACGGCTGCAAACCGCGGGGCACACACCGCCTGTTCAGCGCTCATCCCAAACTCCAGGACATTCAGCATGACCTGCAGATTGCCCATCGTGATGTAAGTCGCGCCTGGTGCACCCAGCACCAGATAAGGCCGATCATTCCTGAACACGATGGTCGGCGAGAGCGCAGAGAACCTGGCCTTGCCGGGTGCCAAGGAACCGGCACGCCCTGGGCGCGGATCGAACACCGCCATGGCCCCGTTGTACATGAAGCCAAGCCCGTCAGTCACCACACCCGAGGGCTGACCCAATGTGTGAGTCATGGTGAAGGCATTGCCCTGATCATCGACGACGCAAATTTGCGTCGTGTGCTTGCTTTCTGCGCCGCCTGCATTGAACCGCGGGACATGGGCATGTTCACCGCGACGAATACGCTCCGCCATCGCCGCCGCGTAGGACTTCGAGGTGAGTTCCGAGACAGGAACATCATAGAAGCGCGGATCGCCCACTTTGGCATCTTTGTCAGCGGTGGCGATCTTCATCGCCTCCGACACCACACGAATGTATTCGGCCGAGTTGTGCCCCATCCCTCTCAGATCGAAGTGCTCGAGGATATTCAGCATCTCGATCAATTGAATGCCACCGCCAGGCGGGTGATTGGTCGCGATACGGTCCCCTCGATAGGTGCCCCAGAGCGGCGCTTTTTCCTCCACTTCGCACTGCTCCAGGTCGGCCTGAGACAGCAAACCACCGTTCGCCGCCATATCCGCGACGATCTCCTTGGCCAGCGCTCCGCGATAGAAGTCATCTACCCCATGCTTCGCAATACGCTCGAGCGTCGTGGCCATATCCGGGTTACGCAACATGTCGCCCACGGCAAGCACGCGACCATCAGGCTTGACATAGATCTTTCTGGTAGCAGGGTACTTAGTCACCATGCCGATGTTCGCATCGCGCCCAGCGCTGGGCGGCAAATTCCAGAACTCGCTCACATGCGGGCGAACAAGGACACCCTGACGCGCATAGTCGACTGCAGGCCCCATCACATCGGCCAGTGACCGGGTGCCGAATCGGCGCAAAACGGTGTCGAAGGCCCGCAATGACATCGGCGTGGTCACCGCCTGGTAACCGATCTCATTGACCCGGTCTTTCAGGATGAATCCCCAACCATCCTGAGCCTCATGAAGAATGCGATCGGCCCACATGTCAGGTCTGACCGCCAGCGGCGCACGACCGTGAAAATCGATGCTGGTATGAGTGCCCTGCCCCGGCATGTAGATTTGCATATTGCCCATGCCGGCAATCCCGCACATCTGAGGATCCACCACGGTTTGTACCAGCGCTGCCGCAATGGCTGCATCCACCACATTGCCGCCGGCGCGCAGCACGTCCGCCCCCGCCTCAGCCGCTTCCGGTTGTGCCGCGCATACCATCCCGTGTGTTGTTGCCTGCGTCATTCCCGTCTCCTGCTGATGGGCTGTGATTTGTGGGCTCGTCCGACGCCGGGCAAGCGGAGTACCGGGCAGGCTGCAGTGCCACGCATCTGCCGCGCAAACAATGAATCTCTAAGCCGGAAAGTGCTGAGCCGCCAATTGCCGCAACTCAGCCTCCTGAAGCGGTGCCAAGGTCGCCAGTGCCCACAAATCAAACGAACGTTCACGGCGGCGGGCTGCCACACCCGCAAAGCCTGACGACTGCAAGGTGCTGCTCAGCACTTTCTGGGTAAAGCCACATCGGTGCGCCATGTAGAGATTACCGCGCGCCATCGGTGGACGGTGGCCGTACAGAATGTCCAGTGGCGTGATGGGGCCTAGCGACGAGACATAGGCAGGATCCAGCAGTTTGTCCTGCGCCACCAAGGCACAGACCGACTGCAAGTCAGGGCAGGTAATCACCACAAAGCCAGTCGGTCGAAGCACCCGCTTGAACTCGGCCAAAGCCAAGGGCACCTCATGCGGGTACAAATGCTCGATGTTGTGACTGGAGAAAATCGCATCAACCGATACCGAGGCCACGGCCGACATATCGGTCATCGTGCCAATGATGTCAGGCTGAACGGACGGATCGATGTCCAGGCGCAGTTCAGTCCAATCGGACGTGTTGAAGCCGCGCGTCGTCTGATTTTTGCGTTTGGGGCCGCAACCCACGTGGAGGAATGTTTTCATAAGGAATTCTAGGCTGATCCGTCACGTATGCACGTGATCAATCGCCAAAGGAATACTCAAGAACGACGAGTCTGCCCTGTATCAGCCGCGATGCGCAGCCGCCGCTCGCGTCAGGCGATCTCTCACCGCATCCCACTCGCCACCCGATGGCGGGGCAAGCACCAGTATCCGATCGATCCCAGCCCGATCGAAGCGCCGAAGCGCAGCAAACAAAGCCGCTTCGCAGTCAACAGCGCGGGTCGCGGCGGGCACCCAATCACTCACGGTCGCAGCCAGGTGAGCTGGCGGTGGCTCGAACGCCCACAGCCCGATCTTCAGACCCTGACGCGCGAAGGCCTCGAGCCGAGCCTCGAGCGCAGCCGGCTCGATCAACTCGAGCGGCACATTCGGACTGTAGTGGGCCGCCAGCGTGCCCGAGGCGCGCGCGGCCTGCTCGTCTCGATCGGCCATTGGCTCACCCAGCACCTGTTCAATCCCCTCCCGGCGAATACGACCCGGACGCAGCCAGCGGGCCGGCGCACGGGTCAGATCAACGATGCTGGATTCCACGCCCACCTCACAGGCGCCGCCATCCAGGATGAACGGCGCATCGGCACCGAGGTCATCGAGCACATGCTGTGCGGTGGTCGGACTGACCTTGCCAAAGCGATTGGCCGATGGCGCGGCCACGCCACTGCCGCCCAGCGCCACGAACCGGGCCAACAGTGCCTGTGCCAGAGGATGCGATGGGCAGCGCAGCCCGATGCTCGCCTGACCACCACAGGCCCATGCCGGTGCATCAACGCGACGCGGCAGGATCATCGTCAAGGGCCCCGGCCAGAACGCAGCGGCCAGGCGCCGGGCGCGCTCATCGAACTGCGCCCACTTCATGGCCTGCTCAAGATCACTGACATGCACGATCAAAGGATGATCTGCAGGTCGTCCCTTGAGCGCATAGACTTTTTCGACCGCCTCACCCTGCGCGGCATCCGCGCCCAGCCCGTAGACGGTCTCGGTGGCAAAGGCCACCAGTTCACCCTCGATCAGCTGGCGCGCCGCCCGGTCGATGTTCTGCCGAGTCGGTGACTCGATCACCGGACGATGCCCAGCTGGCGCTCGATCGAATCCGCGGTGCGATGGCATGCTTCAACGCTCATACCCAGCACGGTCGCATGCCCCATCTTGCGCCCGACCCGGGCATCGGTCTTGCCATACAGATGCAGCTTCACGCCGGGATGCGCGAGCACGGAAGACCAGTCGGGCTCGCTCGAGCCACCGGCCGGCCCGTCGGGCAGCCAGCAGTCGCCCAGCAGGTTGACCATCACTGACGGACACAGCGCATCAACCGCGCCGAGCGGCAAGCCAGCCAACACCCGCACCTGCTGCTCGAACTGACTGGTGATGCAGGCATCGATGGTGTAGTGCCCCGAGTTGTGCGGACGCGGCGCCATCTCGTTGACCACCAGCCGGCCGTCTTCAAGCAGAAAGAACTCGACGCACAGCACGCCGACATACTCGAGCCGGGCGGCAATCTGCAGGGTGGCCTCGGTGGCCTGACGGGCGAGGCTGTCATCGATGCGTGCGGGCACCGTCGAGACCGCCAGAATGCCGCCCCGATGAACATTCTCGGCCACGGGAAAGGCCACCGCTTTGCCATCAAAGCCACGGGCCACCACCACCGACAATTCGAGTTTCAGGGCCAGGCGCTTTTCGAGCACACAGGGCACATCACCGAGCGTGCCCTGCGCGTTGAAGGCCTTGAAGGCTTCGATCGCCTCGGTGCGGTCGGCCACGCGGGCCTGACCCTTGCCGTCGTAGCCCAGGCGCGCGACCTTCAGAATCGCTGGAAACAGCGCGTCTTCGGCCGCCATCAGATCGGCCTGCGTGGTCACCACGCAATAGGGCGCGACATCGATGCCGCAGCCGCGGATGAAATCTTTCTCGGCGATACGGTCCTGGGCGATGGCCACCGAGCGGGCCGCAGGGCTGACCACAATGTCGCGCGCCAGCCGATCGAGTGCCGCAGCCGGTACGTTCTCGAATTCGGTGGTCGCCGCCCCACACAGCCGGGCCATCTCATCGAGGGCTGCTGCATCCAGATAATCGGCCTGGATGTGGCGGTCTGCGACCGTACCCGCAGGGCTGTCACTGCCCGGATCGAGCACACACACGCGATAGCCCAGGCTCTGGGCGGCCATGCAGAACATGCGACCGAGCTGGCCGCCGCCAAGCAGACCCAGCCAGGCACCCGGCGGTAAAGGAGGAACGGGACGCTTCATCGGCTCAGGCAGGCGGCAGTCGCATCGCACGCGCCGCATCGGTCTGCTTCGCGCGGAAGGCTTCGAGGCGAACAGCCAGGTCCTGATCGACGCAGGCGAGCATCGCGACCGCATGCAGGGCGGCATTGGCTGCGCCCGCCTCGCCGATGGCGAAGGTCGCCACCGGAATGCCGCGTGGCATCTGCACGATCGAGAGCAGCGAATCTTCGCCGCGCAGGTACTTGGACGGCACCGGCACACCGAACACCGGCACGATGGTCTTGGCTGCGATCATGCCGGGCAGGTGCGCGGCGCCGCCGGCGCCGGCGATGATCGCCTGCAGGCCGCGGCCGCGCGCCGATTCGGCATAGGCGAACATTTCATCGGGCATGCGGTGGGCTGAGACCACCTTGAATTCATGGGGCACATCGAAGGCTGCCAGCACATCGACCGCATGCTGCATCACCTCCCAGTCGCTGCTGCTGCCCATCACCACGCCGACCCTGGGGGCGATATCACTCATCGATTGCTCCGGAAAAACCGCGATTTTACCGGACCGCCCTGCTCAGGCGAGCGATTGGCCGGTGAGGCGCTGCAGGGCCTCGCGATATTTCGCTGCGGTCTGTTCGATGACTTGTGCAGGCAGCGCCGGAGCCGGCGCGGTCTTGCCCCAATCGGTCAGTGTCTCGAGGTAGTCGCGCACGAACTGCTTGTCGAAGCTCGGTGGCGAAATGCCCACCCGATAGGAATCGGCCGGCCAGAATCGGGATGAATCGGCGGTGAGCACTTCGTCCATCAGGTGGAGTTCGCCTGCGTCATCCAGTCCGAATTCGAACTTGGTGTCAGCGATGATGATGCCTCGCGTGGCGGCATACTCGGCTGCGCGCCGATACAACTGCAGTGAGACCTCACGGATGCGTTCGGCCAGCGGCGCACCGATGGTCACGATCATCTGCTCGAACGAAATGTTCTCATCGTGCTCACCGTGCTCGGCCTTGCGCGCCGGGGTGAAGATCGGTTCTGGAAGCTGCTGGGCCTGTTGCAGGCCGGCAGGCAGATCAATGCCACAGACCGCACCGCTGTGCTGATAGTCCTTCCAGCCCGAACCAATGAGATAGCCCCGCACCACCGCCTCGACCATGATGGGCTTTAAGCGCTTGACCACCATCGATCGCCCGCGCACCTGCGCGGTTTCATCAGGCGCAACCACCGACTCGGGTGCAATGCCCGTCAGGTGATTGGGCACGATGTCAGCCAGTCGGTCGAACCAGAACATCGCCATCTGGTTGAGCACCCGCCCCTTGTCCGGGATCGGTTCATTCATGACCACATCGAAGGCCGAAAGCCGATCGCTGGTGACGATCAGCAACGTGTCGTTACCGACCGCATAGTTGTCTCGGACCTTGCCGCGCGACAGCAGCGGCAGCGAATGCAGGGAACTCTCGTACAGTGCAGGGGTCATGCGGCAGACTCGGCAGAATGATCAATCGTCAGACTGCGCATTGTGCCGCATGGCTTGCGTCCCATGACTTTGAGATAGCCTGCAGCCATGCTTTGTGATCTGCCCGCCCGCTCATGCCGCTGAACCCCGCCGACTTATCGATTCGGGTCTTCGATGTGGACGCCAGTTGCCGCTACTTCGAACGCACCCTGGGGCTGATCACGCACAGCCGAACCGGCGTGCCGCCGCACCGGGCCGAATTGCGCCGCGACGCACTGCGCCTGACCCTGATCGGCGTGCGAGGCCCGGGTCATCAGGATGACGATCTGGAGCAGCATCACCTGCGTGCCATTCTGATTGAAGCCGACAAGTCAGACTCGCTTCGCGCGCTGTTCGAACACGCCAGCGCGCACGGCGCCCGGATGCGTCAACCGCTGCAGACCCGGCCCTGGGGCGTTCTGACCTTCGTGATGAGGGACCTCGACGGCAATCTGCTGCTGTGCTCGGCGCCGCTGGATGAGGTGAATTAAGCGCTCAAGCGCGGCGTTTGCGAAAGTCTGGCGGCTGGCGCATCGGTTGACGAGCCTGCAGTGCCAGATCAACGCCACCGAGGCGGCCGACACGTGAGCGAATCACTACTGACACGTTGCTCGGTGGACGGTCATCCGTCACCACTCGTCCCAGGGTATCGCAAGCCTTCTCATCGGTGGAGTCACCCATCTCAGCTGATCGAACACTCGAATGCCGCTTCATGCGTGACTCACCTCAAAAAACCGCAGCGCCGGTTTTGACGCCGCGTAGACCGACCTTGCCCCCTGTGCTGCAGTCGTCAGACCACCTTCTGGGCCAGCTCGCCCGCCTTGTAGCGCTGAATCATCACCGACAAGGGCGTGGGCGCGATGCGGCTGCCCTGACCCGCGCAGCCGAACTCGTTGTAGCGCTGCAGGCAGATTGCCTTGGCGGCTTCACGGGCGGGCTTCAGGTACTCGCGCGGATCGAACTTGTCAGGGTGGACTGCCATGAACTTGCGGATGGCGGCGGTCATCGCCAGGCGAATGTCGGTGTCGATGTTGATCTTACGAACACCGAATTTGATCGCTTCCTGAATCTCCTCGACCGGCACGCCATAGGTCTCCTTCATGTCGCCGCCGTATTGGCGAATCTCGGCCAGCAGATCCTGCGGCACCGACGACGAGCCGTGCATCACCAGGTGCGTATTGGGCAGGCGTGCGTTGATTTCCTTGATGCGCGAAATCGCCAGGATGTCGCCGGTGGGCTTGCGCGAAAACTTGTAGGCGCCGTGGCTGGTGCCGATGGCAATCGCCAGCGCATCCACCTGGGTGCGGCGCACGAAATCAGCCGCCTGCTCCGGGTCGGTCAGCAACTGCTCGCGGGTCATGGTCGCGTCCGTGCCGTGGCCGTCTTCCTTGTCACCCTTCATGGTCTCAAGCGAGCCCAGGCAGCCGAGTTCACCTTCGACCGTCACGCCCACCGCGTGGGCCATGTCGACCACCTTGCGGGTGACATCGATGTTGTAGTCGTAGCTGGCAATGGTCTTGCCGTCTTCTTCCAGCGAGCCGTCCATCATCACCGAGGAAAAGCCCAGGTCGATCGCGCCCTGGCAGATCACCGGCGACTGGCCGTGGTCCTGATGCATCACCACCGGAACCTTAGGGTAGGACTCGACGGCAGCCGAGATCAGGTGACGCAGAAAATGCTCTCCGGCGTATTTTCGAGCGCCGGCCGAGGCCTGCATGATCACCGGCGCATCCGCCTCCGAGGCGGCGGCCATGATGGCCTGCACCTGCTCGAGGTTGTTGACGTTGAAAGCCGGGATGCCATAGCCGCGCTCGGCGGCATGATCAAGAAGCTGGCGCATCGAAACGAGAGGCATGGATCGGGCTCCTGAGATGTGGATGAATGAAACCGCCAATTATGCCCGCACGGTATGACGCCATGAGTGAGATACCGCACTGATGTACTTGACCATGCGCAGTCACCTCAGGACTTGGGCATGTCATAAGGTTCCGGCTTAGCCGTGCTCGCCGACCCGCACGATTTTCAGGGTATTCGTGCCACCCGACTTTCCGATGGGCTCGCCGATGGTCATCAGCAGCAGGTCTCCGCGCTCGACCACGCCCAAATCGAGCAGCTTCTGTTCCGCTTCAAGCAAGAGATTTTCGCGATCAGAGGCTTTGAAGTTCATCAGCACCGGATGGACTTCACGGTACAGCGACATCCGCCTGCGACTGCCTTCTTCGGGGGTGAGCGCATAAACCGGCACGCCGGAATCCAGCCGTGACATCCACAATGCCGTGGAGCCCGACTGGGTCAGCGAGCAGATCGCCTTGACCTTCATATGAACCGCCGTAAAGAGCGCTGCCATCGCGATCGCCTGATCGATCCGGGTGAAGGTGCGGTTCAAAAATTCCTTGTCGAGGGCGAAGGTCCCTGATCGATCGGCTTCGTCGCACACGCGGGCCATTGCAGCAACCGTCTCGACCGGGTACTTGCCCGAGGCGGTTTCGGCCGAGAGCATCACCGCATCCGTGCCATCGATGACCGCATTGGCCACATCCGACACCTCGGCACGCGTGGGGACCGGTGACTCGATCATCGACTCCATCATCTGCGTGGCGGTGATGGTCAGCTTGTTCAATTCTTTGGCCATGCGGATCATGCGTTTTTGCAGAGCCGGCACCGCCGCATCGCCCACCTCGACCGCGAGATCGCCGCGAGCCACCATGATGCCGTCAGAGGCCTTGAGGATTTCCTCCAGATTGCCGATGGCCTCAAAGCGCTCGATCTTGGCGATCATCAAGGCCCGCCCGCCCGCAGCCCGCGCCAATTCACGAGCCATGTACATGTCCGAGGCATTCTTGGGGAACGACACCGCGATGAAATCGGCCGCCAGCGCCACCGCTGTCTTGACGTCTTCCATGTCCTTGGCGGTGAGTGCCGGTGCAGACAAGCCACCGCCCTGACGGTTGATGCCCTTGCGGTCAGACAACACACCGCCTACGGTCACCCGGCACTCGATCGTGCGCTCGCCCACGCGCTCGACCACCATGGTCATGCGGCCATCGTTGAGCAGCAGGGTATCGCCCGCCTTCACATCCTTGACCAGGTCCTTGTAATCCAGGCCGACCCGGGTCTCATCGCCGAGTTCGCAGTCCAGATCGAAGGTGAAGGCATCACCTTCCACCAGACTGACCTTGCCGCCGGCAAATTTGCCGATCCGGATCTTGGGCCCCTGCAAGTCGGCGAGCACTCCGATGTCACGGCCCAATCGGGCGGCCACCTCGCGCACCGCGTTCACCACCGCAGTGTGCTGCTCGATCGTGCCGTGGGAAAAGTTGATCCGGATCACATTCACGCCGGTGAGGATCATGCGTTCGAGCGTGGCCGGGTCTGAACAGGCCGGACCGAGGGTGGCAACGATCTTGGTGGCGCGCGGAATGCTCATGGTGGACGTCCTGAGGGGATGGCGGTCGGGCGCTTGGGCGCGATTGGCCCATTGTCCGTCATTTTCTTGACACCACACCCACCGGATGGATGTGCCCATCAAGACGGCTTTGAGTGTTGAGAAACGACCCCGTTCGAGAGGATCGTCGGTCATGTGACTTAGGATGCTGCCACCACACAGACATGCCACCGCGTATGAATCATTCGACACATCATTCACATGAGCACGCACCGCTGGCGATCATCGTTAATGGTCCGAGTTCATCGGGCAAGTCAACGCTGTGCAAAGCCCTGCTTGACCGCCTGACCGATCTGGCCTGCGGCGACCCGGAAGCTTCATTTGCCAGGGTGGCGTTCGATGACCTGGTCGTGCTCATGTCGGACAAACTCTTTCCCATCAGCTACGTGCAGCTTCAGGACGGCGACCTCACTCGGCTTGCCTCACGCAGCCCACATGACGGACGCGCGGGTTGGGAGTATGTGGATGAGAGCCACGCGCCCGGCCGGCACGGAGGAAGCCCGAGGCTTCGCATTGTTTTAAATTCGCATGTGCGCCGTCTGCTCAGTGGTCTTCAACGAAGCTGGGGCGCCCATCTCAAAGTGGGCACGAACCTGCTCATCGATCACTTCATTCAGGATGCCGACTGGTGTCAGGAACTGCTTGATGTGCTGCGCGACAGTGCGGCGCAGGTTTTCATGGTCAGGGTGGAGTGCGACCTGGCCGAGTTGGAGCGCCGCGAATCGTTTCGAGGCGACGGCAAACTCGAGGGCCGTCCGCTGGGTCTGGCCCGCAGAAGCGATGAGCTCTGCCACGCCCATGCGCTGCCCTACAACATCACGGTTCACACTGACCGGCAGACAACCGATCAGTCGGTCGCGGCGATCATCGCGGCACTTCTGAGCAGCGGCTTGATGCCACGCGGCGCCGGGGCGTCTCCTCGTTAGCACGCACCAAGCAAAACCCGCGGGCCTCGCCAAGCGACTCTCACGCCCTGTTTTGAAGGGCTTTTAGGCCTTTTTCCGCACTCTTTTCCCGCAATCAAGGCCGCCAAGTGGCTGCACCCCTGCAGGCTGGCGCGCCGCACACGCCCGCCCACTCGCCACAACCGTACCGAAAATCGATCGACACAGTGCCCTTTTCGGGTCGATACAGGCCCCACGAAAATAACAAAAGTGTCCTGGTTGTTTCTAAAGTGTTGAAGCAAATTTGCAGTTCGGCGGTCATTTCCGACCGCTGAACGGAAACCGAGTGACCCGATCCGGGCGACGGTGACCGTTTCTGCGTCCTTCAATCAATCAAATACCAGGAGTGAATATGAAAAACCTTAAAGCTGCTTTTGATGCGTTTCTGAACGATGAGTCGGGTGCCTCGGCTGTTGAGTATGGGCTGATTGTGGCTTTGATTGCCGCAGTTGTGGTGGTGGGCGTAACGAACCTGGGCACCAAAATCAACGGCGTTTTCACTGGCGTCACCAGCAAGCTTCCGTGAATTAAAAGTTCCTAGTTCTCACGCACACAGGACGGCTCGCCCATCGGCGGACCGTCCTTATAGAACGAACGAAGAACGCAGGGGTCCATGAAATCTGCGTGTGAGTCAACAAGAATCGGTCAAGACGAAGCCATCTGGACCACTCCCCCAAGAAGAAAGCTGAGATGACACTGACCTTTGCTGTGCTGGGGATCCTTTTGTCCTTCGCAGCCTATACAGACTTGAGATTCCGCCGCATCCCCAACGCGCTGGTCGCCATGGGGCTGTGCGCAGCGCTGGCTGTGGTCGGCCTCGGCTGGTCGCACCTGACGCTGGGTCAATGCATGCTGGGCACACTCACCGGTCTGCTGCTGTTTCTCCCGCTCTACATGATGGGCGCAGTCGGCGCGGGCGACGCCAAATTGATGGCGGTTGTCGGTGCCTTTCTGGGTACTCAAGCAGTGGCCTGGGTCGCGGTGTACACCGCGCTCATCGGCGGCGTCATGGCTCTGATCACCGTGATCGCGCTGGGCAACGGAAAGCAGACCGCACAGGGCATCTGGGCGTATCTGGGCGCGCTGCGGATTCGTTTTTCAGGCGTGGGCGCGCCCACGCCAGCGTTTGTGCCGTCAACCACCGCACGCATGCCTTATGCGCTGGCGATCGGCGCGGGGGCAATGAGCTGGTTCGCAATCGGCCCGCTTGTTCCTTAACTCACACCGCTTCATTCAACTCATTCAGGAGCCGTCATGCGTGGCAGTAAGACCGTGTTGATGCTGGGCTCGGCACTCCTCTTCGGTGGGGCAGCCGCCTACCTCGCAGTCGATTGGATCAACTCGCAAGTCAGTCATCAGGTGGCGGGCCAGTCGAACGTACCCCTGCGCAAGGTGGCCATTGCTGCGGCCGATTTACGCGCAGGCAAGGAGCTTGTGACTGCCGACCTGACCATCGTGCAGTGGCCTGCGTCAACCCTTCCTGATGGGGCCGTGACCGACGCGGCTGAACTGGTCGGTCGCGTGCTGCGAAACAGCGTGGCTAAAGGCGAGCCCCTGAACGAAAGCCGACTGGCTGCCAAAGGCGCTCGAGGCGGCATTGCGTCACTCATTGCACCGGGGAAGCGCGGGATTTCAATCTCGGTGAACGATGCAGTCGGCATGGCTTCGTACGCGCTGGAAGGCAGCTTCGTCGACATCATCGTGAACTCCGCGGATGCGGTGGAAGGTGATCGTCAACGCAGCATGTCAAAGATTGTGCTTGAGCGCGTGCTGGTGCTGCGAACCGCACAGGCGGCTCAGGGCGAAGGACGCATCGGCGCTGTCACCCTCGAAGTAACACCGGCTGAAGCCGAAACACTTGATCTCGCGCGCAGCGTGGGGACCCTGTCTCTTGCGCTGCGCAGTGACTCTGAAGGCGAGCAAGTCAGGACTAAGGGCGCAACGAAAGAGTCGCTCTTTGGCACGAATTTGAAGCCTGCCCCGGTACCGGTCATTCAACCGGTCATCCCACCGGTGGCTGCCGTGTCATTGCCTGCCGTGCCACGGCAGGCCGTGGTCAGAGAGGTGGTGCGCATGGAGCCGGCGTTAGCGAGGCCTTCGCCTGGCAAAACCTGTGTGGATGCGCTGATCGGCAATGAGCGCCGCAGCGAATGTTTCTGATCTCAATTCAAGGGTGACGATGATGAGGAATTCAGGGGCTGAAACCCTGGGAGTGCGCACTGCCTGGATGCAACGCCTGACCCTGCTCGGCTGTGTGCTCGGCGCATGCGGCACGGCGGTCAGCCATGCCCAGGGGACGGGTGCGGGCCCCGTGGGCAATCGGCCGGGCCAAGCGGCCACTGCAGTGCGCGCCGAACCCAATGCGGCTGCAATGACCGAATCGCAAGCAGCAGGCTTTGGGCTGCAAGACATGGGTGCAGCACCATCGTGCGTGGGCGGTTTGCCCAGGCCGATCGCGGTGCGAATGAATGGTGGCAAGTCAACGCTGGTGGATTTGCCCGAGCCGATTGTCAGGCGCACGGTGGGTGACCCAAGGGTGATCGAGAGCCGGATGGTGTCGGAGAAAACGCTGTATCTGGCCAGCGGCCGGATTGGATCGACCAATGTGATTTTGCAGGGCAAGAGCGGGCGCTGCATGTTGCTGGACGTGGTGGTCAGCATTGACACGGATGCGGTGCAGTCCAAACTCGCTGAATTGCTGCCGCGCGAAAAGGACCTGCGGGTGGTAGCGGCCGGCGACAGCCTGATTTTGGTGGGCGTGGTGTCCGACGCGATTGCGGTGGAGCAGGCGGTGGCGATCACAAATGCCTACCTTCGAACGGGCATGCAGGCCGGGTTCACCGGACAAGGGGCTCAGGGTGCCGCCGGGACGCCCGGCGTCAGCAACATCATGCAAACCGCAATCGCAGGGGGTGCGCCGCTGCTGGCGCGGGTCATCAACATGCTGAGCGTGGCCTCGCCGCAGCAGGTGATGCTGGAGGTGAAGATTGCCGAGGTGTCCAAGACCTTGCTGGATCAGCTCGGGGTCAACCTCGCTGGGGTCGCCACACGGGGCAACGTGACCTACTCGCTTGTCAGCAACCTGGTGGCGAGTGCGCTCGCGGGCAGCCTGACAGTGTCCGACGCAAAGGGCAACAGCCTGTCAATCCAGGCCCAGAAGACCGACGGTCTGGTGCGGATACTGGCAGAGCCCAACATCATGGCGATCAGCGGCCAGGAGGGCAGCTTCCTGGCCGGCGGCAAGATCCTGATCCCGGTGGCACAAGGTGCGGCGACGGGTTTACCGGCAGTTTCGCTGGAGGAGCGCGAATACGGTGTGGGTCTGAAATTCAGCCCGACAGTTCTGGGCGATGGGCGCATCAACCTGAGGGTGGCGCCGGAAGTCTCGGAGCTTTCCAAGTCCGGGGTGAGCCTCTCGACCGGAACGTTCTCCTCGACAACGCTGCCGCTGATCACCACGCGTCGAGCGTCCACGACAGTGCAGCTTTTCGATGGTCAGAGCTTCGCGATTGGTGGCCTGATCCGCAGCAGCGGGGCAGCGACCGTAAACGCCTTGCCGGTGCTCGGTGAGTTGCCCGTGCTGGGCGCCTTGTTTCGCAGCACGCAGTTTCAGGAAGACAAGAGCGAGCTGGTGTTCATCGTGACGCCACGCCTGATCAAGCCGCTGCCGCCTGAGTACCCCTTGCCCACGGACCGGGTGGGGCTGCCCGATCGGCGCCAGTTGATGCTCGATGGTCGACTGGACAGTGCACAGGACCTTTCTCGCACGCCGCTGCCTGTGCCTGTGCAGCCGACCCCATCACCCGTGTTGCCCGTGCCTGGAGCGCCCAGTCGCACGATGGGCTTTGAAATCAAATGAGGACGATCGGCATGAAGACGATGGCGAGCATGACGGCGCTGATGAGCACAGTGCTCACGGGGTGTATGTCCCCGACGCCGAATTTCGACGCGCAATTTGGACAGTCGGTTCGGACGCTGAGCGAGCAACAAACACTCAGGCCGCAGGCGGCGCTGGAAAACCGCGACCGGGTGCCCGAGGGCATGGAAGGTCGGGCAGCGCGCGAAACGATCGAGCGCTATCAGCGCTCCTTCGAATCGGCTCCGACCCAAAACCAGAACTACATGATCGGCGCTTCGGGCGCCGCTCAGGGGCCGCGCTAAGCGCGCCACAGCCCTCAGGTCTTCGCGGAGTCAACACCATGAGCACTCAAGAGCCGCTCTCAGCTTTTATCCTGGCACCTGATCCTGCCGCGCTCGAATCGATGCGTGCCATGACAATGTCGCTCGAGGGCGTCACCCTTGCTGCAACAGCCACCGGGTCGGTGTCAGACGCGGACAAGCACCTTCGATCGCACCCAAGCGACCTGCTGCTGGTCGCGTGTAACCCGGATGATCCAGCTCAGGCCGATGCATTGAGCAGCCTGAGCGCCCAGCATCCCAGATTGGACATGGTCCTGTTTGTCGCTGAACTCAGCAGCGCGACACTGCAGTCGGCTTTGCGTATCGGTGCACGTGAAGTCATCGCGCTCAATGGCTCAGGCACAGAGTTGCAAACCGCGATCGGACGCATTCAATTCAGGCAACAGGCAACGCGCTCGCATCGTGGCCGAATGCTGAGCTTCGTCTCATGCAAAGGAGGCAGTGGTGCCACCTTCATCACGGCGAACCTTGCATATTCGCTGGCGAGCCTGACCGACAAGCGCGTGCTGCTGATCGATCTGAATCTGCAATTTGGCGACGCCATCTTGTACGTCTCCGATACCCGACCATCCGTCACGATTGCCGATCTGGTGGGTGATGTGCAGCGACTGGACAGCGCACTGCTCAAAGCATCCGTCGTTCAGATCCTGCCGAATTTCTGGCTGCTGCCAGCACCCACCGACCCTGCCAGCGCAGCAGACCTGCAAGCCCAGGATATCGGCAAGCTGCTGCGCTTTGCCAAGACCCAGGCCGACCTGGTGCTGATCGATCTGGGCCGAAAGCTGGACGCAGGTGCTCTGGAGGCACTGGACCTGTCCGACTCCGTCTTCCTGGTGGTCCAGCAGACCTTGCCGTATATCCGCGATGCACGTCGCATGCTGGATCTGTTCCGCAGCCTGGGCTACAGCACTGACAAGGTCAAACCGATCTTGAGTCGATTCAACAGGCAAGCAGACATCACCACCCAAGACATCGAAGGCGCGCTTGGCTCGGCGCTGTTCGCCCATGTACCCAATGACTACAAGGTGGCTTCTGCAGCAGTGAATCAGGGCGTGCCGGTGCATAAGCTTGCCCCGAACAGCCAGGTGGCACGAGGACTGAACGAATTTGCCGCGAAGCTTGGAGCCCCACCCCAGCGCGACGCCTCGTGGCTACGGCGCGTACTCAAGCACGCCTGATCCCAAGAACGGAGGAGATCTGCCATGTCATTAAGAGAGCGACTTCAAGCGATCGATGCCGCCCCTCGGCCTGCCCCTGCCGGAGTATTTCGCGAGGAGCCCGAGATCGCTGCGGCACGAGCACCCAGCGATCTCAAGCAGCGGGTGCACCAGGAGTTGCTGGACCGTGTCGATCTGGCGCGCCTGCGCAGCCTGACGTCAAAGGCCACGCGCGATGAGGTCCGGATCCAGGTGGATCAAATTCTCGAAAGCACGGGGGTTCCACTCAATGATTCCGAGCGCCGCTCGCTGTTTGAGGATGTGCAGCACGAGATGTTCGGGTTCGGCCCACTGGAGCCGCTCCTGGCGGATGCGGGGGTGAACGACATCCTGGTGAATGGTCACGCGCATGTGTATGCCGAGCGCGCGGGCAAACTCGAGCGCACGACGGTTCGTTTTGACGATGACGACCATCTGATGAACGTGATCGAGCGCATCGCGTCGCGGGTCGGGCGGAGGGTGGATGAGTCCAGCCCGATGGTCGATGCTCGCCTGCCCGATGGCTCGAGGGTGAACGCGATCATCCCGCCGCTGGCTCTGGACGGTCCGGTCTTATCGATCAGGAAGTTCTCCAAGGTGCCGCTGCGCATGGAGGACATCGTGGCGCGCAAGTCGCTGCCACCGCCAATGGCTGCGTTTTTGCAGGCGGTGGTGACCGGCAAGATGAACATGGTGATCTCCGGGGGCACCGGCAGCGGCAAGACGACGCTGCTGAACATCCTGTCGTCCTTCATTCCGGATGACGAGCGGATCGTCACGATCGAGGATGCGGCCGAGTTGCAGTTGCAACAATCGCATGTGGTCAGGCTGGAGACGCGTCCGCCGAACTTCGAGGGCAAGGGCGAGGTGAATCAGCGTGCGCTGGTGCGCAACGCACTACGGATGCGTCCGGACCGAATCATCCTGGGCGAAGTACGGGGTGCCGAAGCATTCGACATGCTGCAGGCGATGAACTCCGGGCATGAGGGGTCTATTGCGACAGTGCACTCGAATTCACCGCGAGATGCCATTGGCCGGATCGAGTCGATGTTGAGCATGAGCGATGGGGGCATCCCGATCAAAGCGATGCGTCAGCAGATTGCCTCGGCGATTTCTTACATCGTGCAAGTGTCAAGGCTGAGCGATGGCAAGCGCAAGGTGATCAGCGTTCAGGAAATCACTGGGCTCGAAGGCGAGACCGTCGCGATGCATGAAATCTGGGGCTACAAGCAAACGGGTGTGAGCCAGACCGGGGAGGTTGAAGGGTATTTCGCCGCGACCGGGATCCGACCACGCACGCTGGATCGCATGCAAAGCGCAGGGCTTTCGCTGGGCGCCGAGATGTTCGATTCAGGCAAACGTTTCGCGTGAGTTGACGATGAGTCCAACCGTTCAGATCGTATTGATTGCTGTGCTGAGCTTTGGCAGCGTGGCGATCCTGGCGCAGCTGGGGCTGAGCTGGTGGCAAAGACACCAGACCGTCGGCGCACGCAGGTTGCGAGGGCGCATTGCGCGGGCAAGTCGCTCGCAGGCTGAGACGCTCAGTGATGACAGCTCGGGTGCACCGATCACTACCGGCCTTCAAAACGGGATCAATGCGCTGCTGAGTCGAATGAACCTGACCCGTTCACTTGCAGCGTCCCTGGGCCAGGCCGGTCTGGCCTGGAGCCCCGCTCGTCTCATGCTGATCAGCGCAGGCTGTGCCATCAGCTGCCTCGTGTTGAGCCTCATCGCACAAGCCGGTGTGGCAACCGCGCTGGTTTGTGCGGTGGTTGGAGCGCTCGCACCCTTTGCCTATGTCGATCGCAAACGGTCAACGCGCTTGCGCGCCCTTGAGCGTCAGTTGCCTGACGTGCTTGAGGTGATCGGTCGGGCGATGCGCTCGGGGTATTCGTTTTCGGGTGCACTGAAGGTGGTCGGCGAAGAGATGCCAGCGCCCATTGGCCCGGAGTTCGCGCGCACCCAGGATGAGATCAGCTTTGGCATTCCAGTGAAAGACGCGCTGCAGAACCTGCTGAACCGCGTGCCGAGCGACAACCTGCGCTACATGGTGGTCGCCACGCTGGTGCAACGCGAAACCGGCGGAAACCTCGCCGAAATCTTCGCCAAGATCGCGCACCTGATGCGCGAGCGTATTGCCTTACAGGGGCAAATTCGGGTGTTGTCGGCGGATGGGCGGGTATCGGCATGGATCTTGTGTCTGTTGCCAGTCCTCGGTGCCCTGACCATGTTCTTCATTAACCGCCCTTACATCTCGCGGCTTTGGCTGTCACCAGACGGCCATTCCTTGCTGATGCTGAGCGCCGTAATGATGCTGACCGGCATCGTATGGATGCGTCGCGTGATTCGCATTCGGATCTGACCGGATTCAGGACTCAAGCACAAACAGATCATGACAGCACACATGCCTTCAATGCTCGGATTCGCAGCGCTGGTGTTTGCAAGCGCAGTCCTGACCTTCGCCCTGATCTGGCAAAACCTCAGGCGCCGAAGCCTCAGGCGGCGTTTGCAGCAGGTCGCATCCGATATACCGACCGCCCAGTCAGAAACCCAGGGATGGATCGAATCTGTCGCCCGGACGACCGGTCGATTGTCGAAGTACTCAAGCTCGAATGATGCCGATTCGGCCTCGGCACTGAAGCTGAAATTGATTCGAGCAGGATGGAGAAATCGCTCTACGCCGGTCGCCTTTTTCGGCATCAAGACCCTGTTGGTCCTGGTTTTTCCCGTGCTGGTCTTGGCCGTGTGTCTGTTGCTTCCAAATCAGCCGAGCGCCATGACGATTGTCCTGCTTTCCTTGATCGCTGCATCGCTGGGCTTGTATCTGCCCGACATGGCACTCAATGCGGCCATTCAAAGCCGGCGGCAACATCTGTTGGAGGAGTTTCCGGATGCGCTCGATCTGCTGACGGTATGCATCGAGGCCGGCTTGAGCCTGGAAGCCGCCCTGGTGCGCGTGGCCGACGAGATGGCGATGAGCCATCCGCTGTTGTCCAGCGAATTGAATCTGGTGGTTCTGGAGATGCGATCCGGTCGACCTCGTGATGAGGCTATGCGCAACCTCGCTCGCCGCAACGACCTGGAAGCCATCGAATCTTTTGTGGCCACGCTGACCCAAGCTGAGAAATTTGGCGGCAGTATCGGCGACGCGATCCGTGTGTACAGCGAGACCTTGCGAACCCAACGTCGCCAAGGGGCCGAGGAGCAGGCTGCCAAGATTGGCACCAAGCTGACGATTCCGCTGGTGCTGTGCATCTTGCCGGTGCTGTTCATGGTGATGGCAGGCCCGGCGATGCTCACATTGGTTGAAGTGTTTTCTTCCGGCCTGGGAGCACAGTGATGAGCATAAGCCGTGTGCTTGGTGCCCGGGTGTCAGACCCCTCTCAAATAGGGGCACGCGCTCGGCATTTGACGGGTGTGTCGATTGTCGTGTGTCTGGCGGGGTGTGCGATCGGATCAGTCCAGTCGCTGGGTACGCCAACGAGTCTGGCAATGGACAGCGAGGGCGTGCGGTCGGCGTCCGAATCCATGACGACTGTTGAGCAGCCCAGACTGGCCGAGCGACACTACGATCTCGCGCGCTACTGGCTCAGGCAGGAGCGCCTTCAAGCAGCCATGCAGGAACTGGATCATGCCTTGGTGGCTGATCCGCAGCATGTGGAGGCGCTCAATGCGCGTGCGGTCCTGCGTGCACAGTACGCCGATCTGAGCGGCGCGCAGACCGATCTGCGCTCGGCTCTATCGATTGATCCGAGTCGCCCTCATCTGCATTTCAATATGGGGCTGGTCCATCGACTGCGTCAGGACGAGGCTGCCGCCCGTGACGCATTTCGTCACACGCTGTCGCTTGACCCGAATCACGAAGGAGCCAAGCTTGTACTGGCCCTGGACGAAGAAGCCAGATGGTCATCACCACCTGAATCAACGCATGACGCCTTTGTTCGCGTGACTGCTGCGCAGGCAAGCGCTGCTGCGACGCCCGAACACCGTCTGATCGTTCAGCCTGAAAACGACCAGGCGAATACGACAGCCACCCGCAGGGCATCGACATCCGATCGGCCTCGGGCGCAGGCCGGTTCCACTACCAGCGGCGCTGCTGCGGTGGCGTCTGGTGAGCCGCGAATCGACCTTGCAAACGGGAATGGCGCAGAAGGATTAGCGCGCGCCTTGCGGGCCCAACTGAGCGAGACGGGATTGCCCGTTCGACGGGTCCGGAACTGGGTGAATTTCGATCAATACCAGACCCGAATCTATTACCGACGCGGTCACGAGGAAACGGTACTGAAAATTTTCGACGCCCTGCCGGTCGAGTCGTCAATCACCGTGCTTTCGCCTGCCAGCCTGGGCCGACGGGATGTACTGGTCGTTCTGGGGCAGGACTTGAAAGACTACGCGTTTAACTTCAGGCGAAATCAAACGCTGTCGGATTCCGGCCGCGAGCCAACCGTCTTGCCGGTACATGCGAAGTCCGGCGGGGCATCGATTCAGTCCCTTTGAACGATCAGGAGTGAGGTGACCCATGTGGTCTGTCAGACGATTCCAGCGCGGCGCAGTGGCGGTTGAATTCGCGCTGGTGGCGCCCTTATTGTTGCTGCTGTTGCTCGGCATTTTTCAGTTCGGTTGGCTTTTCAACAACTATCTGATGCTGACCCAGGCGACCTCCGCGGGCTCACGCCTGTTCTCGGTTCAGCGCGGTTATCCGAGCCCCTGTACAACGGCCTATGACGCTGTGAAGTCAGCCGCCCCCGGACTGAATGCCGCGAGCATTTCCATGTCCTGCTCAGTCAATAACGGAGCCGTTTGCAGCGCGTGTCAGGCAGGCTCCTGTTCAAGCGATGCGAGCTGCCAGACCCAGTTGACCGCCAACGCGGGCAACCCGGCCAGCGTGTCGGTGGCCTATGCGATGAGTCCGCTGGTGGAGTCAGCGTTTGCTGCGCTGAAAATTCCCAGCACCCTGACCCTCACCGCAACGGATCGGGTGCAATGAAACCTCGCCTGTCCAAACCGCAGCAATCTGCACGGGCTCATCAGGGCGGGGCCGTTGCGGTGATGGTGGCCGCCTCCCTGGTGGCCTTGTTCGGCTTCGTGGCACTGGTCGTCGATATCGGCCGAGTCAATCAAGTTCGGCGCGCGCTGCAGGCCTCGACCGACTCCGCTGCGCTGGCAGGTGGCACTGAACTGATCAATGGCGCTGCATCCGCGGAGACGGTGGCCTTGCGCTACGGCGCCGGCGGATTCAACGGGGTTCAAGGGCTCGCCTCAACGGCCAGCGTCATCCCGAAATGCTTGAGTTCACTGACCGGTCTGGGTGTGCCGTGCTACGGGACACCCGCCTACAACGCGGTGTCGGTGACTCAGAGTGTCCAGGTGCCATTGACCTTCGGTGCGATTTTCAACCAGACCTCATGGACGGTGTCGACATCAAGCATGGCCAGCATCGGTGGCGGATTCAACGTCAAGCCGATGAATGTCATGCTGGTGCTCGACACCACAGGATCGATGAACAACAACGATCCTGCATGCGGCAAGACCCGAATCGCCTGCGCACTGGAAGGGGTTCAAACCCTTCTCAAGCTGCTCAAGCCCACGGCGGCGAATGTGGGGCTGATGGTGTACCCGCCGGTTGCATCGGCTGCTGAAGCGGCCAAGAACTTTGACTGCAATGGCAACAGCAACCCGGCCATTTCGCCATACGGCAACCCCGATGCAGTGTATTCGATCATTGGTTCAAACAATGGCCTGACCAACGATTTCCTGTCATCGAACAACTCGACCACCTTGTCCACGACATCAAACCTGAACAAGGCCGTGGGTGCGGGAGGCGGATCTTGCGCGCCCTTGAAGGCCATTGGCGGAGAAGGGACCTACTTCGCCGATGCGATCCGTACCGCGCAGGCCATGCTCAATGCCCTACCCAACAAGGAGTCGACACAGGAAGTCATCGTGCTCTTGAGCGATGGCGATGCATCGGCCTCCATCTCCAGTCTCGTGCAAACCTGGTTGAGCGGCAAGACCTACGAGCCGGGTGATCAGGTCAGCGTTGGCGCGGTCTACTACAGCTACACGGGCAGCAACTCGGCCTTGGCGAGCGCAGTCAACAAGCCTGGATCGGGCGCGAACTGGACGAGCTACTGGACGAGGCTATCTGGCGCATCGGCCACCAAAGCAGCCAATCAATGTGCGGCCGCCGTGGCTGCTGCTGCGCAAGCCAAGGCCGCGGGCACACGGGTGTATTCGATCGGCTATTCACCCAGCACCAGCACGTCTGGCAGTTGCTCGACTGATTCGCCGAGGATTTCCGCTTGTCAAACGATGCGGGCCATCGCTTCGGACGCCAGCACCTTCTACTCCACGACGACCAATTCCAATTGCCAGCCTGGCACCGCCCGGTCGCTGAACAGCATTTTTTACTCGCTCGCCCAGACCTTCAACAGTTCCCGACTTCTCCCGATTGACGCCCAATAAGAAAGAGCCACGAAAGAATATGAGCGCTGGGTACAAACCGACTCAACACTGGATACAAACCAATCTGGTCGACGCGACCGACGATGGGACGCTCCTGGCAGACCCATCAGTCTTCACCCTGGATCAGGCTAAAACGCTCGTTCAGCTTTTCGCCAAGGTGACCAGCTGCCGAGATCCCGCCAGCTTTGCTTCCGGCTTCACCGAAGACTGCGTCGCATGGTTTCCGCCCCAACCCGAGCTACGAGGTCGTTCGGCCCTGCATGATTTCATGGCAGCTGGTTTCAAGGCATTAGGCGACGACTATGTCTGCACCAAGTCACTGCGCACCGTCAATGGCAACGTGCTGGGGGTGACCTGGATGAGCACCTGGACGAATAGAAAGTCGGGCGAAACCATGATCGGCCGCGGATTGGAGTTCTGGATCATGCGTGAGCAAAAGATCGCGCGCTGGGACTGTTCGCAGACGGTATGGACTGTGAGTGCATGACCGGTTAACGAACGGACCGTCGATGCCCTTGAACTCATTACGCACGCGCCTGCCACAGGGTTATCGAAGTATTAACTCTCGTTCATTTCAACACCCCCCTCACTCGGAGACCCCATGTCACCTTCGACCATCCTTGCAATTCACGCTGTTATAGCCCTGTGTTTCGCAGTCCCGATGCTGCTCAGACCGTCGTTCACATCCGGCCAGTATGGGCTGTCTGACGACGCAAGCTCCCGTTACCTTGCTCGGCTGCTCGGTGCCGCCTTCCTCGCCTTTGCGGTCATTGCCTGGATGGCGCGCACCTCAACCGACGTGGCCGCGCTGTCGGCCATTTGCGCCGGCTTCACAATCGGCAGTGCGGCAGGCCTGCTCGCCTCGCTGAAAGGCCAGTTGGGCGGATCGTTGAAGCCCGCAGGCTGGTCCATCGAGCTGATTTATGCATTTCTCACGCTCGGTTACGGGTCAGCCTGGATGGGATTGAGCCGCTGACCCGCAGTGCCGATTTCATCGGAAACAGGCGAGTCGTTTTTAACATCGGGGGGAACCACTACCGGCTGATCGTCGCCGTGGCCTACCGAACGGGTTGGGTCTATGTGAAATTTGTCGGCACCCATGCGGAATATGACAAGGTCGATGCAGCAAACGTGGAGATGTGAACGATGGAAATCAAACCGATCAGAACCCGGAAGGATTACCGATCAGCGCTGAAGATCGTCTCTCGGCTTGTGGACATGGACCCAGCGCCGAATACACCTGAAGGTGAACATCTTGAATTGCTCGGAACGCTGGTGGAGGCGTGGGAAAGGCGGCATTTCCCAATCGACGATCCGAGTGCGATCGAAGCCATCCGATTCCGGATGGAACAGATGGGCCTCACGGTGGCAGATATCACGCCAATTTTCGGGCGACCCAACCGTGCCTATGAAGTCTTGAGTGGCGTTCGACCTTTGTCGATCGGAATGATCCGAAAACTGCACCGAGACCTGCAAATCCCATTCTCAGCGCTTCTCAAGGAGCCGACTGAGCGTGTGAAGCCCTAGACACGCGGGAGGTCTCCGGGTCATTCTCTAAACCTTTCAGTGGCGCTGGATTTCGGGGCAGGTCACACTCACACCCGCTCCCATCGTTTCCTGCGCATGAGGTCGTGAATGTCCCGATCGCTCGAGGTCTGGCTGCAGCTGCATGGCCTGTCTCATCTCGCCGAGGTCCTGACCGCCGCATCGGTTGATCTGGACATCCTGGACGCGCTGTCCGAGCCCGACCTCGAACGCCTGGGCGTGAGCCTCGGAAACCGCAAGCGTTTACTGCGCGCGGTGGCCTTGAGCCTGCCCGGCGCCACCACCAGCGCCTCGGCAGAGCGGCGGATGATCACCGTGATGTTCGTCGATCTGGTGGACTTCACCGCCATGAGCCGCGCGCTTGATCCAGAGGATCTGCGCGAAGCGACCCGCACCTTTCAATCGGTCTGCGCCGATGCGGTAAAACAGTTCGATGGCAGCATCGCGCAATACTTGGGCGACGGCATCCTCGCGTACTTCGGCTATCCGCGTGCCCATGAAGACGATGCCGAACGTGCGGTGCGGGCTGCCTTCAATGTCATCGGCCGCGTCAGCGGTTTGCTGGCTTGGCATGGCATCCCAATAGCTGTTCGCGTGGGCATCGCGACAGGCTTGGTCGTGGTGGGCGATGTGGTCAGCGCTGAACTGGTCGCGGGGCAGGCGGCTATTGGCGAAGCGCCGAATGTTGCAGCCCGGCTGCAAGCCATGGCCGAACCGGGTGCGATTGTCATTGCACCGACCACTGCACGACTACTCGGCCAGCGCTTTCGGCTTGAGGCCTTACCGGCCATATCGCTCAAGGGACTGCTTTCTCCGATGACGGCCTATCGGGTGTGGAGTGAGCAGGCCGTGGTCAGCCGGTTTGAATCGCGGCCTGCCCGGGGGCGGTCTGCACTCGTTGGGCGCGAGTCGGAGTTCTCTGCCCTGTGGCGGGCCTGGCAGGCTGCAGCCGTCGGTCGGGGCAGCCTGTATCTCGTGCAAGGCGAGGCTGGCGTGGGCAAGTCGCGGTTGTGCGCAGACCTTGCAGACAGACTGGAGGGCATCGAGCATGCGCGGGTGACCTTGCAGTGCTCTCCGCATCACACCGCCACACCGATGTATCCGCTGATCCGATACATCGAACAGGCAGCCGGCCTTCAGGGGCTTGATGACGGCCCTGAGGAATCAACCAAGCCGACGCGATTGACGCGACTGCGCGCCTGGCTGGAACGAACCCTCTCAGACCAGCCTGCCGAACTGGAGCGCGCGACCGCAGCCCTGGCAGCCTTGCTGTCGATTGCGAACGCACCACCCCTGCCAGGCCCCCCCGCGCTGCGGTGGCTCACCACGCGGCACTGCCTGAGAACGCTTCTGCTGAGCGCTGCAGCCACGCGTCCATTGCTGCTGGTGGTCGAGGACCTGCATTGGGTGGACCCAAACACCGCAGCCTGGCTGAAGGAATTGGCGCAGCCGCTCACCGCTGCTCGCGCGCTGGTCTTGATGACCGCTCGGCCCGAGTACCCATCGGACTGGGTTGCAAACGTCATGGCCCTGGACCGACTGGCCCCTGAGGCTGCACATCTGCTGCTGGAAAACACGCTTGAAGGCCGGGAATTGGCGCCAGGCATGGTCGATCGCATCTTGAGCAAGTGCGACGGCATCCCGCTGTACATCGAGGAAATCACGCAATCGGTCCTGGAGGCGGTGGACTCGACTCAAACCGCTACGCTGTCGATTCCCGAGACCCTGCAGGAGTCGCTCACTGCACGCCTGGATCGCTTGGGCAGTGCACGCGAAGTGCTTCAGGTGGGGGCGGTCATCGGGCGCGAATTCACCAAGCCCCTGCTGGCTGCAGTCATGGGTTGGAACGACGATCGGCTTGACGCCGCGCTGACCTGGGTCAGCCGATCAGGCCTGGTTCAGGTCATACACGCGAACTCCAGCCCCCAATACCTGTTCCGGCACGCCCTGATCCAGGAGAGCGCCTATTCAAGCTTGCTGCTGGCTGACCGCAAGCGGATCCACGGCAAATTGGCGCAGATCATTGAGACCCAGTTTGCTGAACTCATTCGCCTCACCCCGGCGGTGCATGCCCGGCACCTCACTGCGGCCGGTCAGGTCGACGCGGCAATCGACGCCTGGTTCCAGGCAGGCATGCAGGAGGCGGCTGTGGCGGCCAGCGGTGAGGCGGTCCAGCACTTCGAGCAGGCACTCGCCCTGGTGCGAGCGCTGCACGCCGATGCTCCCGACACGCCCGCAGCCGCACGCCGGGAACTCGACATCCTGATCAAGCTCGGCCCGGTGGTGATGATGGCCCGAGGCACGGGTTCCGAGCACAGCGCTCGAACCTACGAGCGCGCACGTGACCTGGTGAACCGTGTGGGCAATGAGGCCGAGCGCTTTGTCGTGGCGTTTTCGCTGTGGTATGCCTATGAGAACCAATGCCGGCACGAACTCACCGACTCCATGATCGATGAGGTCGACCGCCTGGCTGATGCGTCGCAGGACACGCGCTTTTTCGTTCAGGCGCGTCATGCACGCTGGACCACTGCACTCACCCGCGGCCTGTTTACCCAATGCCTGCAGAGCACGCAGGACGGAATCGACACCTTTAAAGCTGAAGACCGGCCCTTCCACATCCAGACCTTTGGTGGCCATGACCCCTACCTGTGTGCACTCAGCAATCGGCTCTGTGCGCTGTGGTACAGCGGCGACCCTGACGGCGCCTATCGCATGGCCGAGACCGCACTGACGGAGTCGGCCGCGCTGCAGCACCTGCCCACGCGCATCATCAGCACCTTTGCTGCCGTGTCGCTCTACCGGAACGCACTCGACCCGCAACGCATCCGGGCAGTGGCCGACCCTGTGGTCGAACTGTGCAACCGCGCGGGCATTGCGTACTACGGCGGCATTCTCACGATCTTTTGCGGCTGGGCCGATGCTGCCCTGACGAACGACCCCGCCTCAGTCGATCTGATGATCGAGGCATTGAAGCGGTTTGAGTCCACCGGATCGCGCTTGCGGGTGGGTTTGTTCGAAACCCTCATTGCTGATGCCTGCCTGATGACGGGCCGCCTTCCTGAAGGGACCGCGCGCATCGCGTCGGCGCAACGCAGCATCGAGCAATACGGTGAATACGCCTTTCGCACGTTTGCGCTGGTTACCGAAGGCGGCGTGCACGCCGCGCAGGGCGACTTGGCTGCGGCTGAACGCAGTTACCTGAAGGCGATCGAGGTCGCACAGTCTCAACACGCCCTCGGTCTTGAGTTGCGCGCCACACGGCTGATGGCCGAGTTGCTGGGGCGCACGCAGCGTGCAGCCCAGGGACTTGCCTTGCTGTCGCCGCTCATTGAGCGCTTTCCGGCCAAGCTGGACACGGTGGACTTGAACCTGGCACGCGCGTGGATCCTGGGTGCGTCACTGGCATCATGAACGCACCCAGACACCGTCCAGCGACCCAAGAACACGCTCCCGCGCCGTCGCTGAGGCTGGCCCCTTACGCCTTGGCCCGCTTGCGCGTGACGCCCAATGCCCCGAATAGGCCAACAGCAAGCAGCCCCACCGTCCCTGAGACCGGCACATTGCCTTCGATGGTCTGAAGGATCGGGATCATCGTTCCGGTAAACGTTCCAGAACCACTTTGGGCGGCAAACTCTAATCCAGTAATAAATGCCGTCGGATTCATCGGATCGAGCATCGCCGAGGTTTCAATCCCGGTCACTTTGAAGCTGGCAAAACCCGCCGGGTTCCGGTTCAGGAAACTGAATCGCTCTCCACCATTGATCACGAGTTCGGTTCCGTCAGGCAATGTCAGCGTAAAGCGGTTATCACCAATCCCTGTAGGCAATAGCACCGAAGTGAAGTTTGGATCGCCGGCACCGGTTTTGTAGTCATAGCCGACAGCCACATCCGGATCAATGAACACCGTACGCCCACCGACATTGGTGATATCGAATTGATAGGTCGGCGCTTGACCCGGTCCGCCCGGCACAACGCTCGGCAAAACCACGTTGCTGGGCTGATTGGGGTTGCTGCTAAGCGTGAAATCGAAGAACGATTTCGATCGAGACAGGGTGTTGGAGACGCTGGCATCGTTAGCCAAATTGTTTCTCGTATCCACCAGTGCGATTTCGATGGAATATTGGCGCCCGAATTCAAGAGGCTTGCCGGCGACGGCGGATGGAACCTGAAAACTTCTTGTGTCGGCGGCCAATGCCTGACTCAAGATGATGTCGCTCAGCCCCGAACCACTCACTGTTCGGCCCGTGTCCCAGAGCTGAATGCGCTGAGCATCGAACACCGCACTCCCTGGCACCGTCCAGTTGAAAACCGGAGAGGAGCCGGTACCTGTGACGGTCATGTTTTGCACAAATGGCATCACACTGGCGGCCGAAGCCGACGGCGTGTTGACTTGCCTGGTGTCCGCTCCATTCGAAAAAGTCAGCGTCCAGGGGCTGGTTTTGTCTGCGCTATACGCCGTGGAGGCGGACCAGAAATTGGGCGCGGTCGAAAAGGCATAGTGTGTCAGCGGGATGGTCGAGGCGCCCGTGTTGGCTGTCGCAGTCGTACCCGCAGTTGAGTTGGGCCGCCCAGACTCAACACCACCCTGCAGCCTAAGTCCTGTGCTTTCCCCCACACTGTTGGCGCTGACATTGCCTAGCAGCAGATAAGGGTCCGTGAGCGTCAGCGTTGCAGCGTGCGTGAACGCCGACCCACTCAACATCACCAAACCGAGCCCTAAGCTCTGGGCACTGAACGCCCTTGAAACCGGAGACCCAAAAGATCGAAATAGCCGAAAGATCATGAGTGACCTCTGAAGATAGTGGAGGTCAACGTAGTGCAATTTACATACCAGACACAATTTCTCTTGGCACTGCAACAGCTTGCGCGATGGATCGATCTGATAAGGGGTCGCAATGTAAAGCGAAGCGACTCATTCAGAAGTTGGTGCCCCGAGCGCTTTCCGGCAAAACACACTCACGCCCCGCGAGGACGACCTCCGCTGGACACCACCGCTGGAGCCGGCACCTCAAATTGGACGCCGGTTGTAAAGCGCAGCGCCAGATCACTCAAGGCCTTGCGAATAGCGGCCAGAGCCTGAAGGGTCTGAGCTTCCAGAGTGGCCGACGCACGCACCGATCCGCGCCGAATGTTGTCGAAGAGTTCGCCCGGATCCTGCCCGCGCATGAATTGCGGGGCCTCGAACACGTTGATGTCGGTAAAGCCCGCCGCCTGCAAGCTGGCCGCAGCGGCGGCATGATCACTGAACAAAAAAAACGCAGGACCCTGAGGTAAACCCACATCAGCCGTGCCGTGCGCTTGAATGGCGGCATAGAGCGCGCCGAAAGCCAGCGCCCGTTGTGGTCCGGCCCAAACTGAAAATGCGATGCGCCCTCCTGGCTTGAGCACACGAAACGCCTCTGCCAGGGCCGCCTGTGGATCAGCCACATGACACATGCCGAATCCACAGACCACCGAGTCAAACGATTGATCATCAAAGGGCAAGGCCACGGCATCGCCTTGCTCAAACTGAAGGCCTGGATACTGCTTCCGCGCGAGCGTCACCTGGCCCGATGAAAAGTCCACACCGACCGGACGAGCGCCTCGGCTCGCGGCGGCGGCTGCCAGATAACCGGCCCCACAAGCCACATCCAGCACAGTCGACCCCGCTTTCACACCGGCTGCGTCCAGTACGGCCTGCGCCGATTGGGTGGTGATTTGTGGCGCGACCGCATGGTAAGCAGCGACCGTTTCGGCCCGCTCCCAACCCGTGCGCTCGAACTCCGAAAAAGAGACCAAGTCTGATGACATGAATGCTCCTCTGATAGGTCCGAAAATCCCTGAAGAGACTGCGCGGGCAAAGGGATAGGCCTCGCCGGTTAACTGAAGCCCTTCGGCTATGACGCATGCACGCTTCGAGCGTCCGTCAGAAACGCCTGCAACCTCGCGTCCTGGCAATACGCCACGTTGAATCGCATCCAGGGCGAGGTGCCGGGCGCAGGCCTGAAAGGTTCTCCGGTGGCCAACATCACGTTATGCCGCTCAGCCAGGGCGATGCACTCGGTGGAGTCTTCGCAGCCCGGCACACGAGCCCACAAGAAGTGCCCATCTCTGGGCCGACAGAACACCTCCAGCCCCAGTGCATCAAACTGATCCAGCGTGGCCGAGCGTGCGAGCGCCGTGCGGGTCCGCAACCGGTCGACAAATTTGCGGTAATGCCCATCGAGCAACAGGTGGTGCAACACCATCTCACTGAACTGCGAACTGCTGACGGACAGTCGTAATTTGATGCGAATCAAGGCATCAATGATCTGATCACTTGCGATGACATAGCCCACCCGGAAGCTTCCCGGCAGGGTCATGGAAAAGCTGCGCACATAGATAACCCGCTCCAGACCATCGAGCGCCGCCAGTCGGGTCGCAGGCAGCGACTCGAAATCGGCGTTTCGGTCATCCTCCACAATCTGAAAGTCGCATGCCCGGGCCAACGCCAGAATGCGAATCAGGGCCTGAGCCGAGGTGGTGGAGCCTGTAGGGTTTTGCAGCACGGTCTGCGTGAAATAAGCCTTGGGACGATGTGCACGCGCAGCCACTTCCAAGGCCTCGACATCCGGTCCGTTGACATGCCGCGGGATCGGAACGAGGCGCACGCCGAACCAACGCAAGTAATTGCAGATATGAAAACAGCCTGGGTCATCTACCAGCACCGTGTCACCCGGTTTGAGCAGATGACGGGCGATCAGGTCGATCGCCTGACTGGAGCCGGTACACAAGAGCACGTCCGAAGCCTGGGCGGGAATGTCCAGCGCATCGGCGACCCGCCCGATCTGGATGCGAAGCGGACCGTAACCCATTGGGTGGCCGTGCTGCAGAAACAGAGACCCCGGACGCCTGGACACTGCGCGCACGGCGGTCTGTACATACTCTGCATCGATCCACGACTCAGGCAGCCAGGGGGCACCAACCTTCAAGGCACCGCTTTCGTCCTGCAGCAGCGCCCGGGTGAACTCAACCGGATCACTGCTGGAGCGACTGACCGATGACCTGGAAGGTGTTTCGGCACGGGCTTCGCCTGGCGCATAGACCGCGAAAAATCCGGCGCCCCGTCGAGCCTCCAGATAACCCATAGCCACCAGCCGGTCGAAGGACTCGACAACTGCATAACGGCTGACGCCGTAATGCCGGGCGAACTCACGGATGGACGGGAAACGGCTCCCAATCGGCCACGTACGTCGCTCGAAACTGTCGACCAGCGCGAAGACAATCGAGTCCACTGACGTGCCCGACAGGAAAACCGACTTCAGCTGACTGCTATCGACACGCGGCTCTGCTGCATCGGCGAGGGCCTTGATCGGGGGCGTTGCATTCATGCTTCAGGCAACACGATGAAGGGCAACACGAGCATCAGGATCAATTCGGAGAGCCTGCTGACGCCTGTCTTGAGAAACACCTGCCTCAGATGTGACTTCACTGTGTTGACGGAGATGCTCAGTTGCTGCGCCACCTCGGTCACATCGTGGCCTCTGAGCAGACCCGCCACGATGCGTGTCTGTGCCGGTGTGAGTTCATCAATGAACGACAGAATGTGTTCGACGTCCTGATCGCGCGGCTGAAGGTCAACCACATCTGCAACAACCCTGGGCGCGCCATCCTGCGCATCGAATGGGCGATCACGGCTGATCGGGTGAAAGCGGATGCATAGCGGCGCGCCGACCGGGCGCCGGATGGTCCGCCAGCGAACGGGCGTTCCAGCACCACCGTCCGCGTCGCTCCACGCCAAGCTCAGTGATCTCTGGTCGGCTTCGCGGCGAGCGACCAGACAACCGTCCACCACCTGAAGTGCATCGCCTGGGTCAAGGATGCGCTTGGCGGCCTGATTCAGATCAAGGATGCGTCGCCGTCCATCGAGCAGAAGGTGCCCGTACGGCCATCGATGCGAGCCGGTCTGACCCAGCCATTCGGGTCGGGCTTGGCCTTCGGACGGCCAGGCGCTCGCCTGCACATTATTCATGTCTGGAGATTTCGCTCGACCGGAGTTGATTAACACAGTTGGGTGATATCGAGCATCGGTCGTCTCCGATAGCATGCATGACTGTTCTGGGTCGGCGCTCCCAATCACCACTGTGCCCTGTGCCATGCCGGATCAATCCGAGGCCTTTTTTGCCGCCTTGCGCCCTTTGGGTGTGGTGCGAGCGTTTGATGCGAACCGAGTCGTCGTGATGCAAGGCGACGCGGCAGACAGCCTTTACCTGATCGAATCGGGACGCGTGCGGGTCTTCCTGACCGACGCTCAGGGCCGTGAAGTCTTGCTCAACACGCTGGGCGTGGGCGAGTGTTTTGGCGAGATGATGCTGACCAATGCCACGCGAACAGCGTCGGTCCAGACGATCTCCGCGTGCACCTTCTGCGTGGTCAGTCGTGACGGGGTGGAACGCGCGATCGCAGCCGACCCGCACTTGGCGCTGCACCTGATCGGCATCCTCACCGCACGCGTCAATCACCTCACACGCGGCGTCGCGGGTCTGGCGACCCAAAGCGTTCAGGAGCGGGTGGCCGCATTCCTGCTTGATCGGGCTGACACCGCGTCCGGCGATCTGCGCGCTCCGGCACTGAGCCTGAAGGTCATTGCCGAAAGCGTCGGAGCCTCGCGCAGCATGGTGCACAAGGTCATCAACGACCTCGTCGAGGCTGGCCACATGAGCCGAGGCAAATGTCACTACAGGCTGCATCCGTCGATCCGATCAGAGGCGGGCCGCAGCAACTGAAGGTGCTGCGGTCGGGCTGTGCTGATCTTGGCCTGACAGTTGAACGTGGGCTATTCAAAATTGAACAGCTTCATCACGCTTGATCCGCATCAAAGCCTGGCGTGATGCAGCCCCGCCAACAGCCCAGCATCGCTATGATGGGCTCACATGAATGCCCTTGAACCGCGCACGGCAGCAGCCCTTGCGCTGCTGAACGATCCCGCCGAACTCGCCGAAATCACGCGCACCCTGGCGCCGCGAGCCGATGGTGCCCGCCGGCTCGAAGCCGTACTGACCGTTGATGGCGTGCACTGCGCGGCCTGTGTGGTGAACATCGAAGCAGCCCTGCGCGACGCGGTGGAGTCTGTCTCGGTCAATGCCGCCACGCGCCGCGCGAGGCTGGTGTTCCTGCCGGACTCGCAGCCGCTGTCCAGTCTTTTTGAGCGCATCGAGCGTCTGGGCTATCGGCCCCGACCGGTCTCTCGCGATGCCATCGGCATGGCCGAGCAGGCAGGCAGACGGGTCGCGCTGTGGCGGATGCTGGTCGCTGCCCTGTGCATGATGCAGATCATGATGTACGCCGTGCCACGCTACACCGCGGCGGCGCTGGAGATGCCGCCCGACATCGTGCGCCTGCTGACCTGGGCTGAATGGACCCTGAGCCTGCCGGTGCTGGTCTTTGCTGCCGGCCCCTTCTTTCGCAATGCCTGGAAAGACCTGCGCCAGCGACGCATTGGCATGGACGTGCCGGTTGCTCTGGGCATCGCGGTCGCCTTCATTTCGAGCAGTGCCGCGATTGCACGCGGCGACGGGGAGGTCTGGTTTGACTCCCTCACCATGTTCATCGCCTTTTTACTGATCGGCCGCTGGCTTGAATCGGTGGCCCGTGAGCGCGCCCTGTCGGGTCTGGGCGACCTGACGGCCCGACTGCCGCAGACCGTCGAGCGCATCGAATCCGATGGATCCACGACGACCCTTAGCGTGCGTCGACTGGTTCCCGGCGATCGGATCCGGCTTGCCGCCGGACAAACCGTTCCGGCAGATGGGCGGGTCGAGTCGGGTCGCTCGCATGCCAACGAATCCCAGCTCACCGGCGAGAGTCACCCGATCGCAAAGCAGGTCGGAGACGCCCTGGCCTCGGGCAGCGTGCTGATCGATGCGCCGCTGTTGATGGTGGTCGAGCGCGCGCCGCGGGACTCCCGCATGCAGGAGATCGCCGACCTGATCGCCTCCGCATCGGCTCGCAAACCCCGGCTGGCCCAGCTGGCCGACCAATGGGCTGGGCCCTTTCTGGTGGCCATCCTGCTGCTGGCCGCCGCAGCCTGGCTGGGCTGGCAGTTCATCGATCCGCATCGAGCCCTCGCGGTGGCCACCGCAGTGCTGGTGGTCTCGTGCCCCTGTGCCCTGTCGCTGGCCACGCCCACTGCGCTGCTCGCTGCCAGCGGGCACCTGGCACGGCTGGGTCTGCTGGCCCGCTCGCCCCAGGCGATCGAATCACTGGCCCAGGCCGACACCTTTGTTTTCGACAAGACCGGCACGCTCAGCTTTGACCGACTCGCACTCGCCTCGGTGCAGATGCAGTCCCATGACACCCCGATCACCAGCGCTTCGCAGGCGCTGGGCCTTGCCGCTGCACTCGACGCCGATTCTCTGCACCCGGTGGCCGCCGCCCTGAGACGCGCCTGCGAAGCCGATCCGCAGGCATCGCGCGAAGTCTTCGGGCTCACCGACCTCAGCGAACAGGCAGGCCAGGGCATGTCCGCCACGCTCACGCTCGCGGGCCGGCCACGCTCGGTGCGGCTCGGACGGCCGGGTTTTTCGGGCCCCTCCGATCAAAGCGATGAAGGCATCATTCTGTCAATCGATGGGGTGTCGCTTGCACGCTTCATGCTGGATGAATCGATCCGACCCGACGCTGAGCCAACCCTGCAGGCGCTTCATGCTGCAGGACTGCGCCTCGAAATCCTGTCAGGCGATGAGCATCCGCGCGTGGCCGCGCTGGCTGCCCGGCTCGCCGTCGACCGATTTCAGTCACGCGCTTCGCCACAGGACAAACTGGCCCGCCTGATCGATCTTCAGCAGAGCGGGCACCGGGTGGCGATGGTTGGAGATGGGATCAACGATGCGCCGGTGCTGGCGCAAGCGCAGGTCTCGATCAGCTTTGCCACGGCCGCGCCACTGGCGCAGCATCAGGCGGATCTGCTGATTCTTGGCGATCGCCTGCACAGCCTGACCGAAGCGCGGCGGCTGTCGATCCGTGCGCTGCAGGTGGTGCGCCAGAACCTGTTTTTTTCAGTCGCCTACAACCTGCTGAGCATCCCGCTGGCGCTGGCCGGGGCACTGCCGCCCTGGCTGGCTGGGGTTGGCATGGCGGCCAGCTCGCTGGTGGTGGTGCTCAATGCAATGCGCCTGGCGCCTTCATCGACCGCCAGACCGACCCCTTAGATCGCCCCCTTAGACCGACCAAACCGTAATATCCCTCTTAAGATTATGGATATACTGTATCTGCTGGTTCCCCTCTCAGTGCTGATCGTGATGGCGATCATCGGGGTGCTGGCCTGGTCGATTTTCGGTGGGCAGTTTGA